>JADGON010000217.1 GCA_017882945.1 Acidimicrobiia bacterium
CCCATCAGCTCACCGAGTCCGGTCCGCTGACGGTGCGGCTCGGGAACCCGGGTGCCGTCGACGTCGCGATCAACAGCCAGCCGCTCGCGCTGCCCGTGCGCACGGGCGCGGCCGTGGACCTCCAGCTGAACCCGGCAGCCTGAGCCTTCAAGCGCTCCCGTCGTTCGGGGAGACGTCGTCGGACTTGGTTCAGGCGGGGCGCAGCGCGTGCAAGGTTCGGTCGCCGACGTCGAGAGACTCGCCGTGCATGACCCACCGGCACCTATCGAGTGGGAAGTCGAAGCAGTTCGTATGCCGTTCCACCATCGCCCAGTTGCACACCAGCTGCGCGTTCGGGCACGCGGCCGTGTGTGGGGAGGTCGAGACCTCCGCGCGCCGACCGCGTGCTCGGGCCGTCATAGGGTGTCGCCCACCACGACCCTGGAGCGCGCGATGTCCAACCCGGTGCTGAACGAGAAGCGGTTCACCGCGACGGCCGAGGAGCTCGAGCCGGGCTGGGCCGCGCCGGGCCGGACCGCCACCGCAACGGTCCCGCCACCGCCGACCGCCGACCGCGGCACCGCGACCATGTCGGCGAACGGCACGTTCGCCAAGACCTTCCTGCTCTGGCTCCTGCTCGTCGTCGGCGGGGCCTTCGGCTGGTCGCAGGTGAAGGTCGAGCCGGTTGGCACCACCTCGGTGCCGGGCTGGATCTTCATCCCGCTGTTCGTGGCGCTCGGGTTCGCGATGGCCTGCATCTTCGCTCCCCGAACGGCCAGGTTCACGGCTCCGCTCTACGCCATCGCCGAAGGAGTGGTGCTCGGCGCGGTCTCACGCGTCTACGAGCAGGAGTGGAGCGGGATCGTGCTCCAGGCCGTCCTCGCCACGCTCGCCGTGTTCGTGGTGTGCCTCGCCCTCTACGTCTCGGGGGCCGTGAAGGTGACGAACAAGTTCATCTTCGTGGTGATCGCGGCGACGGCAGGGATCTTCCTGCTGTACTTCGCGTCGTTCCTTCTCTCGGTGTTCGGCGTGGATCTCACGTTCTGGAACGAGCCCAGCGCGCTCGGCATCGGGATCAGTGTCGTCATCTGCTTTGTCGCCGCGCTCAATCTCTTCGTCGACTTCGAGATGATCCGGCGCATGATCGTCGCGGGTGCGCCGAAGGGAATGGAGTGGTTTGGCGCGTTCGGCATCACGGTGACGATCGTCTGGCTCTACCTCGAAGTCCTCCGGCTGCTCTCGAAGCTGCGCAGCTGACCGACGCGGCGACGCCGGTACGCGGCGGGCCGCTCATTGGGGAACGGCGCGGCTGATCGCCAGCAGCAGCTGCGCGGTTTCCCGAGGTCGCTCGATCATCATGTCGTGACCGCAGGCCACCTGGTGCATCGCACACCCATCGGACCTGGCTCGCTGCAGGGACGTGTCGAGGCTCGCGAGCGGCGGGTCGGTGTGCTGCGCGTATGACCGCGGGATCGCCCCGAGCGCGGCTTCGTCGAACACCGTCCGATCGGTGCAGCACCGGAGCGGGAAGTCCGTGAGTCGCGGACCGACCCACGCGATCGAGTCCGGGTCCGTGAGACCCCATTGGGCGAGGAACGCGGGCGAAGCGGGCACGCGCCACCCGTCGCCGTCGGCTGCTGCGAGCGCACGGTACCGCTCCGCGGTCGCGGGCGGTTCCACGTCCAGCAGGCACTCGCCGGATCGCGTCAAGAACGCGCCGAGGTACGCGACTGATGTCACGCGCGAGTTGGCCCGTTCGACGACGGGTCCGGCGAGCACGCCCGAGTAGCTGTGGAGGGCGAGGACCACGTCGCGCAGGTCCTCGAACCACAGCAGCTCCAGGAGGTCGTTCACGTGGGTGTCGATCCCGACATCGGGAGTGAGGAGGTGGCGCCGGTCGCCCTGGCCGGTCAGCGTCGGGGTGTGGACGGTGTGCCCCGCGGCCTCGAGCTGCTCGCGTACTGCACGCCAGCACCAGCCGCCGTGCATCGCTCCATGCACGAGCACGAACGTCGACATCCGCAGAGTCTCACCCCTCTCCGATGTTCACGGTCGGATTTCGCAGTCCCCCCGTCGGGACCGGATTTCGCCGTGAAACCGGGCTGGCCGGTGGCCGTCAGCGAGACCTGAGTCACTACAGCCGGCACCACCCGAGGACGAAGTAATTGGGGATGCGATGCCGGAGGTTGACGTTCTCGGCGCTGGCCGCAGCGCTCGCCGTGAGCTTGGCGGCATGTGGCGGCAGTGGCGGTGGCAGTGGATCGAGCACTGCCGCGGGCCAGGGCGCACCCAAGTCGGGTGGCTCCGTCACGTACGCGCTCGACGGCAAGACCACGAACTTCTGCATTCCGAGCGCGCAGCTCGCGATCTCCGGAATCATGGTCGCCACGGCGGTCTACGACACGCTCATGGTCCCCACCCGGGACCCGCTGAAGTATGCGCCGTACCTCGCGAAGGATGTGCACCCGAACGCCACCTACGACCAATGGACGATCACGCTGCGCCCCGGGGTCCGGTTCCAGGACGGAACGCCCGTCAACTCGGCTGCGGTGAAGCAGAACATCGATGCCTGGCGAAAAGGCACCGTGCTCCAGCTCATGTACGCCAACATCGCCGATGTGACGGCTCCGGACGACGCGACCGTCGTCGTCTCGATGAAGTCGCCGTGGGTGTCGTTCCCGGCATGGCTCTGGAACATCGGTCGGGTCGGCATCGCGGCGCCGGCGCAGCTCGACGCGGGCGAAGCGTGCGCGACGAAGATGATCGGCTCGGGGCCGTTCAAGGTGACCCACTTCGACCCGTCGACCGGTGATGTCGCGACGGAGAAGAACCCGGACTACTGGCGCACGGGCTACCCGTACCTGGACCAGCTCAACTTCAAGATCTCCGAAGGCACGGACAACCGCCTCAACGGGCTGCAGGGTGGGCAGTTCGACATCATGCTCGACTCGAGCGGAGCCAGCTTCGAGACGGTGAAGAGTCTGCCCGGCCTCACGTACCAGCTCTCACCCCCGGGGCGCCGGGAGCTCGGCATGGTGCTCCTCAACGTCACCCGGCCACCGCTCGACGACATCACCGTGCGCAGGGCGATCGCGCAGGGAACGGACCGCGAGGCGCTGAACGCGATCGCGAACAAGGGCAGCTTCACCCTCACGGAACAAGTCGTCGACCGGGACATCATGGGGTACCTGCGCGACCCCGGCTTCCCGAAGTACGACCCGAAGGCGGCCAAGAAGGCGGTCAACGCCTGGAAGCAGGCCCACGACGGCAGGTCCCCGACGTTCAGCCTCCAGTCGCCCGCCGACGAGATGAACAAGGCGCTGGCCCAAGAGGTCAAGCGTCAGATGGCCGAGATCGGCGTCACCGTGAACCTCCCCGCCCCGGTGGACCAGGCCACGATCATCAACCAGGCGATCGGCAACCAGGTGGACGCGTTCTTGTGGCGCAACTACGCCGGCGGCGACCCCGACACCTTGTACCCGTGGTTCAAGAGCGGATCGCTGGTCAACTTCAACAAGATCGACGACCCGATGGTGGATGCGGCGCTCGTGGCCGGCCGGGCCGAGCCCGATGCGGCCAAGCGCACCAGGATCTACGAAGGCTTGAACCGGCGCCTCTCGACGCAGGCCTACAACCTCTACACGTGGTACGTGAACTGGTACATCGCCGAGCAGAGCGACGTGAAGGGGATCCTCGGGCCGAACCTCCCCGACGCCGCGGGCAAGCCCGGGCCCGAGAAGCCCGTGGAGGTGCTGGCCGGCTACCACCAGCTCCTGGGGATCTGGGTCGACCGCTAGACGACCCGAGGCGTCGAGCTCGTCGCTCGACCACGCGCGCGTTCTGAACGCCGTGCCGACTCCCTGATCGAGCGGCACCGATTGCGAGCCTCAGGGCTGGGGCGACACGGCGTAGAGATGCGTCGCCGCGACGGCGAAGATGCGGCCGTTCGCGGGTGTGGTGCGGATCAGGTCCTCGTTGACGGCGTCGCGGACCGCGCCGACCCGCACACCGTCGGACAGCCGTCGGATGTCGCCCTCGCTGGAGACCACGAGTGCACCGGCGACCTCTGCGCCGGAGCCGGTCTGGAACGTGGTCCACTTCACTGCGCCCGTCATGGGGTCGCGAGCTTCGAGGGTCGCGTCGCGCGGGTTGTTGGTGAGCACCGCGTCCGGAGCCACCGCCTGCTCGAACAAGCCACCGGACCAGGCGAGCGCGCCGGTGTCGGGATGCACCGCGAATCCACCCACGCTCCCCAGACGTCCGAACGCCGTGAACCAGGTTCCGTACACGAGCCCGTTCGCCGCGGCGATCGACTGGACCGGCGTCGGATCCGGGATCAGCGCGGCCGAGCGCGCCGCACCGTCGGACACCGCGTACCCCTTGAGCAGGCTGAGGCCCTGACCGTTCGAGAGCGCCAGCCCGGTCGCGACGTAGAGGGTCTGCCCCGGCACCGTGGCCAGGTTCGACCCCTCGAAGACGCGACCGCCCGGGACGACCGACCACACGCGCTGGCCCAGTGCGTCGAAGGCCGACACCTGGCTTGCGTCCGAGGCGGTGGCGCTGACGAACACCTGAGCACCGTCCACGATCGGGAGCCCGAGGACGACGGGTCCGCTCCCGGGCGCGGGCGGAACGACCTGCCATCGCGTCTTTCCAGTCGCGGCATCGAGGGCGACGAGCTGGTCCGAGCCCGAGGTGGGGCGAAGGCTCAGGTAGACCAGTCCGTTCGCCACCGCCGCCAGGACATCTCCGGGTCTGCTCGTCCCGAGGGGGACCGACCATCTCGGCGTCCCGTTCGTCGCGTCGAACGCACGCAGCGTCAACGGGAAGGGTGCCTCCCCGGCGTAGCCGTCGACGGCGTAGACCGTTCCCATCGCCACGAGTGGCCGGCTCGGCCAGCACGCACACTCGACCGACCAGTCAGCGGCCAGGTGTGCAACTGACGTCTCGGTGAGCGCGGGCTCGATGGGGTCGTAGCTCGTGCCCGCGGGGCCGAATCCGAGCTGCGCCCAGTCGCAGCCGGTCAGCAGGAGAGCCGAGGCGACGACCGCGACCACCACACGTGCGCACCGGCGAGGCTTGACCACCGCGGCCTCCGTTCGTCGCCCGGATCGGCAGCCCCTACGCGGCACCGGAACGCAGGCGTCGGAGGGCTCAGTCTCGCACAGCGGCGCCGACGCAATCCAGGGTGGGGGATCCGGCCCGTGGTGCAGCGTCGCGATGCCGCGAGCCGTGACGTCCGGCACACCACCCGAGATTCGTGAACCCGCTTCGACCTCTCGGCCGTAGTGATGAACGACCAGTCGCACCGCTGCGGGCGACGAGCGAGAGGACACCAGATGTACAACGACGATGTTCCGCGCGCGGTCCTCGCCGAGCGTGGGCGCGACCGAGACTCCTCCATTCACGTGAACGCCAAGCTCGACCGCGGTGGCCGACGCGGGTTCGCTCATGGTCTCCTCGCGCGGCTCCTCGGGCGCCGGTGGCGGTCCGGCGGGCAGGCGGGCATCACGGCTCCGGCGCGGATCGCCATCGAGATCGGGGACGGCCTCGGCAGTCCGCCGGCCGAGCTGCGGGCGAGCCAGCGGTGAACCCGGTCCTGTGCGTCGACGGCACCGCATTGACCATCCGGCCGATCGAGATCACGGACGTCGACCGCCTCGCGCGGATGGCGCGCCGGCTTTCGCCGGCGAGCGTCTACTTCCGGTTCTTCGCGCCGATCCGGCGATTGCAGTGGTCGACGCTGCTGCGCTTGGCGGATGTCGACCACTGGCGGCGCGACGCGCTCGTGGCGCTGGACGGCGACGAGATCGTGGCGGTGGCGAGATACGACCGGCTCGCAGACGCGGCCCGCCCGGAAGCGCGGGACGCGGAGATGGCCATCACGGTCGAGGACGCGTGGCAGCATCGGGGGCTCGGCCGTCAGCTCGCCCGCCGCCTCGGCGCCCTCGCCCGTGAACGTGGTTGCGATGCGCTCCGGGTGACGATCCTCCCCGAGAACCGGGCCGCGCTGGGCCTGATGCGCGCGCTCGTCCCCGACGCGAGCGTGCGGTTCAGGGATGGTACCTACGAGGCTCGCCTCGAGTTGCCGCCGCCGAGCCAGTGCGCGAACCCGAGCTCCGTCGGGAGTCCGCGGAGCTCACTCACCTGCTCACCGGCACTGACGCGTGGCGATGCTCCCGCCGCCGGTGCCAAGGGCGCGGCGAAGCCATGGTGCCCGTCCGTCAGCTCCCGGTGATGCCGAACGAGTAGCTCCCCGCACCGACCGTCAGCTGCACCGTGCCGCTTGCGCTCCGCTCGATCCGGATCCCGTGGCTGTCGCGCACCGCGTGCCCGGACTCGGTCACGCGCTTGAGGCTGGTCGCTCGGAGGCGGAGCGCCACGGATGCGTTCGCCGGCACGTGCAGGAGCAGGTGGACGTCACGACCGGTGTGGGTCCAGGTCACTCGGGTGGGGCCGCTCACGGTGGGCACCATCCCGGCGACGCGGGCCGGCCCTTCGCGCGGCTCGACGAGCTCGAGGCGCGCTCCCGTTGGCGGCCCCGCGCCCACGGTCGTCACCACGCCGAGGAACGTCTCCGGATAGGCAGCGAGAGCGCTCGATCCCCAGCCGTGCGAAGTGCTGTCGCCGTCGACGTCCTCGGGCGCCCACGTCTCCCAGGTGAACGACCCGCCGGTGGCCACGATGTGCGCCCAGCCGGGCCCCGAGGCGTCGGTGAGCACCCGGCGCACCACGCCGTCGCGGCCCGCAACGTGCAGCGCCCGCAGCAGGACCAGACCGTTGTCCGGACCGAGCGCGACTCCGAGCTTGGCCACGTACGCACCGACCGCGTCAAGCCGCTCATCGGGAACGATGCCGGTGGCCAGCGCGAATGCATTCGCCTGCTGCGACGCGTGAAGGCTCATCGTGCCGTCGGCTTCCAACCCGTCGACGTAGACGCCATCGGCGCGACGCAGTCGCGCGTTCATCGCGTCGACCAGAGCGTCTCTGCGTCCTCGCCAGCGGGACGCCGCCGTGCTGTCGCCGAGCACCTCGTCCATCCGCGCGGCGCGATCGAACGTCTCGACGGCGAGCGCGTTGACCGTGGTTCGCGCGACCGTCGCCATGTCGTAGCCGTACCGCATCGGTGGCGGCCAGTCGACGGCGCCATAGAGGTAGTCCTCGCCGCCTCCCGGAAGCTTGGTCACGAGACCGGTCGTCGGGTCGATCGCGGCCGCGACATATGAGGCGACGCGAGTGGCCACGGGGGCCAGCGCTTCGAGGGTGGCGCGGTCACCGGTCGCGAGGAAGTACTGCCAGACCCAGTCCGGGTAACGCTCGGTGTTGTCCGGGATGTCGCGCGCGCCGTCCCCGTTCGGGTACACGACGTTGATGCGGCCGTCCGGCCAGTAGCGGGCTTGCGACCGGGCGAAGTCCCGGAGTGCCTGCCACGTGAGGTTCTGCTCGCCGAACGCGCGCGTCGTTGCCAGGGAGTCGTCGTAGCTGTCGAGGAGGAACTGGCCTTTCTCTCGCGTCGGGGTGTCGACGAACTGCTCCTGGCTCACATACAGCGCGGAGCGGCGGGTGAGCGCCCACACGGCGTCGAGCTTGGAGTCCGACGAATTGAACGTCGCGGCGTGGTCGTCCGGCATGGCCGAATGCCGCGTGGCAATCGCGAGCTGGTCGGCGGTCAAGGTCTCGTGCGGGTCGTCGACCTCGAGGTACTGGAATGCGAGGTACCCGAAGGAGGCGAACGTCTCGCGTCCGCCGCGTTGGGTGTAGCGGTAGCTCATGTCGGTGCCCTGGTTCTCGTGGGTCGGCGAAACGGAGCCGTCGGGATCGAGCGCGAACCCGGCCCGGATGGTGATCGTCCGCCCGGCCGCGCCGTGCCGGAAGCGCACGATCGGGCTCGCCGCGTGGACCGCCCCGTAGTCTGCGACCACCGCGCCCGACGCGAGGCGGTGCACGGACTTCGGACGGATCACCCGACTCGCGATCCTTGTTCGTTGGGCGACGAGGTGCGTGAACGGGGCGACACCGGCGGGTCCGAGGACGGCGACCGGTCGCCACGCGTGCTCATCGAACGCGGCGGTCGACCAGCCGACGGGCTGGGCGCGAGCGTCGACCACCTCGGTGAAGTCACCCTCCTCGTTGCGGGGAGCTCCGGGAACCCACTCCGCCGGCCGTTCGCGCCAGGTGCCATCGGACCCGATGACCTCGTGAGTCCCGTCGCGGTGCACGATCGAGATCTCGGCCAGCAGTCCCGGTCGGGACGCCGGTCGCCCTTGTCCGGCGCCGTACCAGTGATGGAGCACACCGAAGCCGTTCGCACGACCAGGGCGGAGCAGGGCGGTCACGTCGGTGGCCTCTACATACTGTTCGTCCGGGTAGGAGAACGACGGCCCGGCCGCGGCGCGGTGCCCGTTGACCCAGAGCTGGTACTGGTGCGCGGCGGCCACGAATGCCGTGGCGCGCGTGATGGGGCTCGCATGGAGTCGCGCCGTCGTGCGCACGTAGGTGTACTGATCGGACGGTGGTGGCAAGGCGCCGGGGGCGACCCACTGCGCGCGCCAGTCTCGAACGTGCGGGATCGTGACGAACGACGAGGCCCGCGCGAACGGACTCGACGATCCGCCGGTGCCCCTGGTCGATACCGTCCACCAGTACTGCGTGTCACCCGAGAGTCGCGGGCCCGTGTACAGGACGAACGCCTGTTGCCCCGAGGTCACGAGGTGGCTGTCCCACACCACCGCGCTCGACTTCGGATCGGTGGTCGGGCGCTTGGCCACCAGGACCCGGTAGCCGACCTGGATCGCGCCCGGACGGTCGTCGTGGATCCGCCAGGCGAACGAGATGCCATCGGGATCGACACCGGTTGCGGGGCTCATGCCGTTGACGGTGAGGTTGGTCGGCGCTCCGGGCCCGGTCGCAGCCGTCGCGCTCCGGATGCCGGGGAGCTGCAGCACGAAGATGGCGAGTCCGACCGCGACGATCGTCCGGAAGAGCACCCTTCCTCGCGTCTGC
>JADGON010000035.1 GCA_017882945.1 Acidimicrobiia bacterium
CCACCCGGATGCGGATCCGGTCGCCGAGCCGCTCGACGCTCTCGACCTTCCCGGCGCTCACGTTGCGCGGGCTCCCTTCGGGTGGATGCCGGTGCACCGCGACCGCGCGAGGGTGGATCACCGCGAGCACATCCCCGGTCCCGGCGTCGGGCACGACGATCGTCGCGCCGCTCGGGAGCTCCACGGATTCACCGCGCGCGGTGCCGGCCAGCAGATTCACACCCACGAGCTCCGCGATGTAGCGGGAACGGGGTCGGGCCGAGACGTCGGCGAACGAACCCGTCTGGACCACCCGGCCGCCCTCGAGGATGACGAGCCGATCCGCCAACGCTGCGGCATCGAGGGGATCGTGAGTGACGAGGAGCCGGACGCCCGGGAACGACGAGAGGTACGCGCGGAGCTCGCGCCGAACCGCGCCCCGTGCACTCTGGTCGAGCGCGGCGAGAGGTTCGTCGAGGAGCAGGAGCCGCGGTTCCGTCGCCATCGCTCGCGCCAGAGCCACGCGCTGAGCCTGACCGCCTGAGAGCTCTCTCGGTCGCACTCCGGCGCGCTCGGCGAGCCCGACCCGCTCGAGCGATGCTGCCGCGGCACCGCGTGCGGTGCGGCGGCTCACCCCTCGACTCCGGAGGCCGAACGCGACGTTCTCGAGCACGGAGAGGTGTGGGAAGAGCAGGTAGTCCTGGAAGACGACGCCGATCGACCGGCGTTCCGGCTGGACGAAGGTGCGGTCCCCATCGTCGAAGACGACGTCGTCAAGCTCGATGCGCCCACGGTCGAGCGCGACGAGCCCGGCCAGCGCGCGCAGCAGCGTCGTCTTCCCGGCTCCATTCGGTCCGAGAATCGCGACCGTCTCCCCGACGTCCGCGGTGATCTCCGCGTCGAGCTCCAGCGTGCCGAGCTGCAGCGCGACCCGCGCGACCAGGCTCATCCGACCCCGAGCCACCGCTCGCGCAACAGCGCGAGCACGGCCACGCAGACTGCGAGCAGTACGACGCTGAGACCGATCGCGATGTCCGGCTTGGACTGGAGCAGCAGGTAGACGGCGAGCGGCGTGGTCTGGGTGCGGCCCTGGATGTTGCCGGCGAAGGTAATGGTTGCCCCGAACTCGCCGAGCGCCCTGGCCCACGCCAGCGCCGCGCCCGCAATGAGGCCGGGAAGGATCATCGGCAGGGTGACGCGGCGAGCGACGGTGAGCGGACGAGCCCCAAGCGTCGCGGCCGCGTCCTCGTAGCGCCGATCCATCGACCGCAACGCGGCTTCCACGGTGATGACGAGGAAGGGCATCGCGACGAACGTCTCGGCCATGACCACGGCGGCAGTCGAGTACGTGACCTGGATGCCGAACCAGTCGTACAGGTACTGCCCGACGATTCCCTTCAAGCCGAATGCATAGAACAGCCCGACGCCGCCGACGACCGGTGGGACCACCAACGGCAGCAAGACCAGTGCCCGCACGATCGAACGGCCGGGGAAGCTGACCCGGGCCAGCACCCAGGCGAGTGGGACGCCGAACGCCACCGAGAGTGCGGTCGCCCAGAGTGAGCAGATCACCGAGAGCCGCAGTGCCGCGGTGGCTTCGGGCGTCCCGAGGTCGGTCCAGAGGTTGCCCCACGGCACCTGCTGTACCAGCCCGACGAGCGGGATCGCGATGAATGCGAACCCGATGAGCGCGACGAGCACCACCAACCACGGCACTCGCCGCCCGCGTCGACTCACGACGGTGGGAGGAATCCGAAGGACTTCAGCGTCGCCTGGCCTGCAGGCGACATGACGTAGTCGATGAACGCCCGGGACGTCGCCTGGTTGGCGCTCGACGTCAGCGTCGCGATCGGATACGTCGCGATCGCGTTCTGAGCGTCCGGAATCATCACGGCCGTGACCGCGGCGCCGGCGGTCTTCGCGTCGGTGACATACACGATCGCTGCATCCGCGTCGCCGGTCGTCACTGCCCCAAGCGTTCCCTTCACATCCACTCCACGCGTGACCTTGGTCTCAGGAATCGCGACCCCGGCCGTCTGCAGGATCTGAGCCGCGTACTGGCCGCAGGGAACCGTCAGGCCACAGAGCGAGACGATGTCCGCCTTCGCGAGATCGGCCAAGGTCTTGATGTGCTTGGGATTCCCGGGCTTCGTGACGATGACCAGCTTGTTCTTCGCGAAGACGACCGGTTGGCCGTCGATCACGTTCGCGCTCACGAGCTTCTTCATGTTGTCTTCGTCGGCAGATGCGAACGTGTCGATGCCAACGCCGTTGGTCTGCTGGATCTGCATCGCGAGCGTGCCCGACGAACCGGGGTTGAACGTGACCGACGCGTTCGGGTTGGCCCTCGTGAAGTCCGAGCCGATCTTCGCGAACGCCTCGGTCAAGGACGCCGCGTCGGACACCTTGATGCTCCCGGTGACCTTGGCGACGGTCGTGGTCGTCGGCGCCGTGTTGGCGCTGCTGGACTTCGAGTCGCTGCCGCAACCGGCCGCGACAAGTCCGACGATCACGACGGCGGGGACCCAGAGCCTCATCGTCGTGCGCACGCGTGCTGCCTCCCTCGGCCGGCGGTCAAGCGACCGGCGGAACTTCGATGATCACGTTGGTGGCCTTCACGACGGCGACCGCGAGGTCGCCGACGTCAACGCCGAGCTCGTCCGCGCCCTCGCGAGTGATGAGCGAGACGACCCGGTGCGGTCCGGCCTGGATCTCGACGATCGCGGTGAGCTTGTCCCGCTCGATGCGCGTGACGAGGCCGACGAACCGGTTCCGGGCCGACTGCACCATGCCGTCGGGCTCGAAGGTCTTCGCGTGCTCGGTGAGGAAGCGCGCGAGGTCCTTGCCGTCGATCTGACGGTGCCCGCCGTCCGTCTTGATCGTCTTCAGCCGCCCCTCGTCGGCCCACCGCCGGACGGTGTCGGCGCTGACCCCCAACAGCTCCGCGGCCTGGCTCGGGCGAAAGAACGGCATATGCCCGAACCTATCGCCAGTTGGCCCTGATCTACCAGGGAGAGTGCTCAGATTCGCCGCAGATGTGGGGCTGTGTCCGGTGACAAACCCTGATATCCGGGCCACGAACGAGGGTGAGACCTCGCCGCGCTAGCGGTCCTCGGGCCGGTCCTCGACACTGTGTTCCCGGCGCTTCTCCTTTCGATAGATCACGACGATCGGGATCACGCACGCTGGGATGATGACGAACGGGGTCAGCCCTGGCGAGATACTGAATGTGCCGACGAGGAGGACCGCGAAGGCGCTGTAGGCCAGGAGAGAGACGAGCCCGCTGCGCCAGCCGCCCTGGACCGCCGACCAGAAGAAGAACACCCCTGCATTGTGGCCGTACCGCCCCCGTTCATGCGCGGTTCCACGCGCGTCGAGGCCCCACTCCCGGGCAGGTGGGAGCGGGGCCTGCGAGACGCTTGCCCGCCAAGATATCCACGCGACCTGAGCGCCAACTGAACGCCCAAGCGGAGTCCCCTGAGACCGCCCTCAGGGAATTCTGACCCTGAGCCCAGGGTTTGTCACCGCACGCAACCCCGCAGCTGCAGGATCAACCTGGGTTCGCGGGTTGGGCTTCGACGGGTTCGCGGATCTGGAGCAGGACGCCGTTCGGGTCTTGCTCCCAGGCGGAGCCGCACTTCGGGCAGGTCAGGAACAGCGCCGGGTAGGGACTGTTGGTCATCCGCTCGGTATCGGCCGTCCGGCGAGGGTCGTGCTCGGTCGACGCGACGGCAACCAACGTGGTGCCGCAGTGTCCACAGTCGAACTGCACCATCGGATGAGCCTCTCCCCCACCCGGGTGAGGCTCCGAGGGTACCGCTGTTCTGACCTCGCTCATGACGGGCGATCCATGCGGAGCATGCGGTGGCAGCATGGGGTTGCAGGATCGGACCCCATCCTCGGGAGCAGCTTTGGGCACCACGATCGACATTCGCCGAGCCGCCGACCGGTTCCACACCCGCATCGACTGGCTGGACTCGTGGCACTCGTTCAGCTTCAGCCACCACTACGACCCCGCCAACGTGAACCATGGGCTGCTGCTCGTGCACAACGACGACACCGTCGAGGCCGGGAGCGGTTTCCCCAATCACTCCCACCGCGACATGGAGATCGTCACCTGGGTGCTCGAGGGTGAGCTGCGTCACCGGGACTCCGCCGGCAACGACGCGGTCATCTACCCCGGGCTCGCACAACGCATGAGCGCAGGCACTGGCATCACACATTCGGAGTTCAACGCCAGCCGCGCGGAGCGCGTGCACTTCCTCCAGATGTGGGTGCCCCCGGATGTCCAGGGCGTGACGCCCGGGTACCAGGAGGTCGAAGTCAACGAGCAGCTCGCCACAGGAGCGCTGGTGAAGGTCGCGGGCCCCGGTGATGACGCCGCGCTGCACCTCCACCAGGCGGGCGCGGAGCTCTGGATCGCACAAGCCCCGGCTCGAGCAACCCTGACCGTGCCGGATGCGCCGCACGTGCACGTGTTCGTCGCGCGCGGCGACGCGACGCTCGACACCCGCGAGGCGCTCGCCACCGGCGACGCGGCCCGGCTCACCGATGCCGGCACCCGGCGGCTCGACACCGGAGCCGACGGTGCCGAGATCGTCATCTGGGCGACCGCGTGACCAAGAGTCGCATGCCGGCCGTGTTCCTCGGTCACGGCAACCCGATGAACGCGCTCGACCACAACCAGTACACCGAAGCGTGGCAGAACCTCGCCGCGGAGCTCCCTCGACCACGGGCGATCCTGGCCGTCTCGGCGCACTGGTACGTGCCGGGCGGTCGCGTCACTGCGAACGAGCAGCCGCGCACGATCCACGACTTCGGCGGCTTCCCACAAGAGCTCTTCGAAGTCCAGTACCCCGCGCCCGGTTCGCCCGAGCTCGCGGCGCGCACGCGCGAGCTCCTCGATCCCGTCGACATCGCGATGGACGACGGCTGGGGTCTCGACCACGGCACCTGGTCGATCCTGGTGCACCTCTACCCGGGTGCGGACGTGCCGGTCGTCCAGCTCGGCATCGACGAGACCCTGACCGCGGAGCAGCACTACGAGCTCGGCGCACGACTCCAACCGCTGCGCGACGAGGGCGTGCTGATCCTCGGCTCCGGCAACATCGTGCACAACCTGCACACCTACTCGTGGGCGCGGCACCCGATCGAGCCCTACGACTGGGCGGTCCGGTTCGAGTCCTCGGTCCGTGAGCTCGTCGATGCCAACGACCCCGGACCTGTCGTACGGTACGAGACGGATCTCCCGGACGGTGAGCTGTCGGCTCCCACGCCCGATCACTTCCTGCCGTTCCTCTACACCCTCGCCCAACGTCGCGAAGACGACGCGGTGGCGTGGAAGGCCGGCGGATTCGACGGAGGCTCGGTGTCGATGCTCGCGCTACGAGTCGGCTGACAGCCACCACCCACGCGACGAAGGGAAGTCATGAGCAGCGACCAGGACATCATCGGCCAGATCGACCAGCTCGTCGACGAGGAGCACGCGCTCGAGCAGCGTCACGATGGTGAGGTCGGCGGGCTGACCGACGCCGAGAAGGCGCGGCTGCGTGCTCTCGAAGTGCAGTTGGACCAGCTGTGGGACTTGCTGCGCCAGCGCCGCGCCCGCCGGAACGCGGGCATGGACCCCGACGACGCGGCCGAGCGCGACCCGTCGACGGTCGAGGGCTACCGGCAGTAGCTCTTCAGGGATGTGACGGCGACGGGGGCGCACCATCGAGCTCGAAGAACAGCTCGTCGGGATAGCACCACCACCAGTCCTCACCGGGCTCAAAGGACCGGATGATCGGATGGCCCGATTCGAGGTTGTGCTTCGTCGCGTGCCGATTCGGTGAGTTGTCGCAACACCCGACGTGACCGCAGCTCATGCAGAGCCGCAGGTGCACCCACTGGCCGCCGATGCGCAGGCAGTCCTCGCAGCCGGTGCTCGAAGGTTCGACTTCCGCGACGGTGTCCAGATGCGTGCACGTGTCCGCCATCTCCGACTTCCTCTCGTCGCCCGGCGCCCGGATCATCGACCCGAACCGAATCCTAAGGAGTCAGCTGCTTCGGCAACAGCTCCGAACGGAGCCGATCCTTCAGCTGCAGCGGCGATGACGGCGCCGGTATGACCCCGGTCGTCAGGCTGGGCCGCGGGATCGGTACCGGCAGCGTCGGCACCGTCGGAAGGTTCGGCGGAACCGCGACCGTCGACCGTGGGGTGATCGGAACCGTGGACGGACTGGTGGTCGGGCGCGGAGCGGATGTGCGTGGGGTGGAGCCGGTTGTCGGTCGGGGATGCGGGTCGCGGTGGCCGCGTCCGGGCGCCCCGCCGTTGCCGGATCCGGCATGAACGGCCGTGCCGCCGGGCAGGTGGATGCCGACGTGCGAGCCAAGATCGGCAGTTGTCCGTTGCACGGGAGCCGGGAGTGCGCCGGCAGTGGCGAGGCCCCCGAAGAGGACCGCGCCGGTCGCGAACACGGCGACCACCGGTCGGAGACCAACGCGCGGCTTGCGCTCGGGGAAGGTCGGCTTGGGCACCGGACCGGAGGCGGGACGCAGCTCGCGGCGACCGTCGAGCGTGGCGGCGAGCGTCGGGCGCGGAGCCGGCGCGGGCATCGCAGCGAACTCGGATCGCATGCCCGTGAGGAACGCATCGACGCCGTCGAGCGGGGAGCCTTCTGCCACCGGCGACCCGTCCATGACGGCCTCGGTGTCACGGCGACGCAGCAGGAGGTGCTTCATGGTGTTGCCTCCTCGAGCCGTCGCCGCAGTGCAGCGATGCCTCGATGTTGCAGGGACTTGACAGCTCCACGGCTCTTGCCGAGGACCTCGGCCACCTGTTCGACGGTCAGGTCGCCGACGACGCGCAAGGTGAGGACCTCTCGTTGCTCGGGTGCGAGGTCGGCGAGCACCTCGCTGATGTGGTTCTGCTCGATCGCGTGCATTGCATCGGCTTCCGCGTTGCCACCCGAGACCCGGTCGGTCATCGGGCCCGAGAGCTCGACGGTCTTTGGTCGCCGACTCTGGCGCCGGTGGTCGTCGATCAGCAGTCGGTGGGCGATGGTGAAGACCCAGGAACGGAACCCGGCTTCCTCACCCTCGAAGTCCCGTAGGTGATCGAACACGCGCAGGAACACTTCGCTCGTCAGGTCGTCGGGCTCATGCGCACCGTGGAGGCGGAGGTAGCCCGCCACCCGCCCGGCCACCGACTCGTACAGCCACTGACAGGCCGGCGGCGATCCGTCCCGGGCCTGAGCGAGGACCTCCGGGAACCCGTCGAGGGGCGCCGGAGTCTTGGCTCGCGGCTGCGGCGTTCCCACTCTCGGGTTGTCGACTCGAGAGTGGGAACACCTGAGGCCGGTGGACCCGATGACGGTGAGACCTCCGCTCAACGGCCCTGGTTGACGCGGCCGATCACGTGAAGACCGGAGAGGAGCGTGCTGCGGCCGACCACGTGGGTGTCGCTCGGGGGAACGGTGCCCGCCGGCGTGCCGGTGCCGTTCGTGGTGCCCCGAAGGTCGAGGAGCGGGCGGTCGGAGCTCGACGAGCTCGATGTCGAGCCGGTGTTCGGACCTTGCACATCGCCCGAGATCGACGTCGCCGGAGTGCTGTTGGCATCGATCGTGAGCAGGCTGCCATCCGTGCCTGACGCACCGGTGGCGCCGACGGGACCGGTGACACCGGTGCCGTCCGAGCCGGCACCGGTCGAGCCGTTGCCGATCCCGGAACCGTCAGGGCCGATCGCACCGTTCGGGCCCTGCGGGCCAACCGGACCGGCGGCCTGAGGCGCGGTCGACACGTTCCGAGCCGCGGTGGAAGCTGCATTCGACGCCGCCGCCGAAGCCCCGCCGTTCCCTGCGGCCGCACCGGTCGGCACGCAGCTCGTCGCCGCACCGGATGCCCCACCCATCGTCATTCCGACGACGCCGACGGCGACTCCGGCCGCGGCGAGCAGGCTCAATCCAGACTTGGTGTACATGGTGTTCTCCTTGAGAGGACCGGTCGCTGAGGGACCCCAGTCGACCTCGTTGCATCCGGCCTCCCAACCGTGCTTCGTATCGGTGTGAACGCCACCACCCCCGCAAAGGGGTACGGGCCGGCGCAGGTTTCTCGGGCTAGCGAGTCCGCCGGAGCTGCTCGAGTGCAGCCCGGTCGCCGCGGCCACCGCGCGCCGAGAGTCGCTCGGCGACGGCGTCGCGATGTTCCTGGTCGACGTTGCCGCCGTACTTGTACTTCGCGCGCACGTCTTCGATGGTCAGCCGGATCGCCCGGATCGCGCGCAGCCTCGCCGCGTGCTCGGTCGGATCGACGTACACGCCATCGGGGTCGAGCGCAGCGAGCTGGATCGCGAGCACCGAGGCGACATCGGCCGGGTCGCTCTGGATCGTGCACGTTCCGCTCACCTGAACCGCCGCGTAGTAGGTCGTGGGTATGCCGCGCGCGGGATCCTCGTCACCGATCGCCTTCCACGCGCCGGGGATGAAGGCCCAATCCCCCGCAACGCTCATCAGCGCGCGCGAGCTCTCCTCGAGTGCATCGAACACCGGATTCGTCGCGACGAGGTGGAACACGATCTCGGTGTCGGTCACGACGTACTGGGTCGGGACGACGACGGGAACCGATCGGCCGCTACCCGCGGCGACGAAGTGCCCGAATCCCTGGTCGACGAGGAACGCTCGCCATCGTTGCGGGTCGTCGTCGCGATCGTGATCACGGATCAGCACACCGTCGTTGCTACCAGCCCCGTCGCAACGCGTCCAACAACATTCCGGTCCGGGAGTGACACGATGCATCGGTGCGAGCCTTCAGCAACGACGAGCGCCGGGCGCGACTGGCGGTGCGCCACCATCTCGCGCCCGCGGCCCGCTCGACCGACGTCACCAAGGTGGCCCGCGATCTGATCGGCCTCCATGCAACCGATCCCGCAACCGTCTTCCTCTCCGCCGCGGCGCGACTGAAGGTGCCGGGCCGGGCCGCGGGCGCGCTCGAGCGCGCGCTCTACGACGACCGCACCCTCGTACGGACGCTCTGCATGCGGCGCACGATGTTCGTCGTGCCGCTCGACCTCATCCCGATCGTCCAGGCCGCGTGCACCGACCCGCTGGTGCCGGGCCAACGGAAACGCCTCGTCGACATGGTCGAATCGAACGGGATCGCGCGCGACGGGCGCCGGTGGCTCGAGAACGTCGAAGCCGAGACCCTCGCCGCGATCGAGAAGCTCGGCGAAGCGACTGCGATGGAGCTCGCGAAGGTGGTTCCCGGACTACGGGAGCAGATGACCTTTGGAGAGGACACGACGTGGGCCGGCAAGGTGGGCGTGTCGACGCGCCTGCTCTTCCTGCTGTCGTGCGAGCAGCGAGTGGCACGGGGGCGACCGAGGGGCTCGTGGACCAGCAGCCAGTACCGGTGGGCGCCGATGGCCACGTGGTTTCCCGACGGCGTGCCGTCGATGAAGCCCGAGGCGGCCCGGGCCGAGCTCGTCCGCCGGTGGCTGGCGACGTACGGCCCGGCCACCACGACGGACGTCAAGTGGTGGACGGGGTGGCCGTTGGGCCAGACCAAGGCCGCGCTGGCCGCAGTGGACGCGGTGGAGGTCGAGCTCGAGGACGGCCCCGGCTGGGTGTTGCCGGACGATCTCGGGAGCACCCGGAAGCCGAAGCCATGGGTGGCGCTCCTGCCCAGCCTCGACTCGGCCACGATGGGCTGGAAGGAGCGCGACTGGTACCTCGGCGAGCGCGCGGCCGCGCACTTCGACCGGAGTGGGAACGCCGGATCGACGGTGTGGGCCGACGGTCGCGTCGTGGGCGCCTGGGCCCAGCGGGCGAACGGAGAGATCGTCTTCGAGCTCGTCGAGGATGTCGGCCACGCCGCGGCGACCGCGATCGGCCGCGCCGCCACCGAGCTCGAGGAACGGCTCGGCGACGTGCGGATCAAGCCCCGCTTCCCGACTCCCCTGCACAAGCAGCTGGTCAGCTGAGCCGGTCGATCCACTCCGCGAGCTCGATGACGACGTGGTCGGGTCCGTCGAGGAACACGAGCTTGCGGTCGTGGAACGTCATCGGCGCGTTTCGGGTGGTGACGCCGGCCGCGGTGAGGGTCGCCACCGTCGCATCGAGGTCCGACACGCGGAAGCAGATGTGGTTGAACCCGTCGCGGGCGAGGTTGCCCAACGCCGGGTCACGGTCGACTCGAGGCTGGTGGTAGTGGAGGAGCTGGATCTCCTGGTGGACCTCCTGGCCCGGGATCACCATCGTCACGTGGTCGGCTTCGATGCCCGGAACACCCATGTACTCGTCCATCACCGGACCCTTGATGACGACCGACTTCGTGACCTCGAGGCCGAGGAGCTCGAAGAATCGGCGTGTCGCGTCGAGATCGGTGACCGCGATCGTCACGTGGTCGATGTTCGCCAGCATCGCGGCAGCTACCAGGCCTTGATCACTTGCTCATGGTCGAACGCGTTGCAGGTGGAGTCCGTGGGATAGTCAGCCGGATCGAGCGGTTGCGCCACGTCGGCGACGGTCGGCCCGACGCGATCGCCAATCGTGCGCAGGCTCGCCAGGTCGAAGCCGTAGACACCGGCTGCGGTCGTCTCGACCATCATCCGCGTCTCGGCCGGCGGGACCGGAGCGAACGCGGCGCGCAACGCTTCGGTCGTGTACGGATAGCTGCCCTCTGAGTGCGGGTAGTCGGCACCCCACATGATCCGTTCGATGCCGACCTCGTACCGCACCTCGCTCTCGGATGGACGCAGGAAGCTCGCGCCCACCCAGAAGTTGCGCTGGAAGTACTCGGTCGGCGTCAGCGACATCTGCTTGGCCGCAGCACCGAAGAACACCGCTTCGGCCGCGCCGCCGTGGGTGATGCGCCGGTGAAACCAGTCGAGCGTGTCGAGACCCCGAGGGATCCAGCCCGTCCCCTGCTCGGTGAGCACGACGCGCAGGTCGGGATGGCGCTCGAGAACCCCGCCGAAGATCAGGTGCCAGACCGCGCGGTGGGCGTACCAGGCGAGCTCGATGAGCATGATCGCCCGCGCCGCCTCCTGATCACCGAAGTCGGGGAGGCCGCTGCCCGCATGGATGTTGCACACCACGTCGAGCTCCTCGCAGAGATCCCAGAGCGGCTCGTAGTGCGGATCCCACAGCGGAAGGACGGTGGAGTTGGGCGGGACGTTCGGCAGCAGGATGCCACCGAAGACGTCCATGTGCTCCTTGGCCCAACGCACTTCGGCGAGCGTGTCGTCGAGGTCGTTGAGGAAGACCTGCGCGCAGCCCGCGCGCCGTCCCGGAGCCGCGGCGCAGAAGTCGGCCAGCCAGCGGTTGTGCGCCTGCACTCCCGCCCAGCGGCGCTCGTAGTCGTCCGCGGTCGGCTCGAGCGCGGTGAGGTTCCCCTGGGCGAAGAACGGCGGCACGGTGTTGGGGAACAGCACCTCGGCGACAACACCGTTCGACTCGGTCTCGGCGATGCGACGGTCGCTGTCCCAGTTGCGGTAGGCAGTAGGCGCGAGGAGGTCCGCGAAGGGGTTGACGTACGCGTCGGCCCACGCGTCGAACTCCGCGTGCCACCTCGAGGCGAGGTAGGGCCGGTACGCGCCGATCGCCGCGCCCGCGTGACCGTCGACGGAGATCACGGTGTACCGATCCGTACCGGTGAGCTCGGTCGTCGCCATCAGTCCTCCCACGCTTCGAAGAGCCCTTCGAACTCGAGCTTGCCGTTCTCCACGCGCCCGTACAACAACCAGTCGCCTCGGAACATCCCGTGCTCGTACGGAGAACATGCGATGTGGGTCTGGCGTCCACCCGTCGTGCTGGGCATGAACCGGATCGACTCAAGGCCCGCTTTGAGGCCCGGTCCCGACAGGATCGGTGCGCGGGACAAGCCTTCGACCAGGACCCGCGCGGTGTCGTACGCGAGCACCGGGATCGCGTTCGGCCAGAGCGGAGGATTCTCGTCGTAGCGCGCAACGAAGCGATCGTGGAACGCCGCGGTCAGCGGGTTGCTCGGATCGAACTGGTCGATGCCCACCCAACCCTCGAACTTCTCGAATCCCATCAGGTAGAACATGAACGACGTTCCCATGATGCGGGGCGGATCCCAGCCGAGCTGGTCGAGCGCCTCACGCAGCAGACCCTTCGCGGCGAGCATCCCGTAGCCCATGTACACGAGGGCGTCGGGCTTGACCTGGCGCAGGCTGTCGAGATTCGTCGCGAGGTGGTCGGGGCTCTGGCTGACGGTCTCGACCGCGGCGATGCTGATGCCGCGGCGCCGGCACTCCTGGCGGAAGAAGCGGAAGTACTCCTCGCCGTTCGGCGAGATCTCGCTCAGCACCGCCACGCGGGTGTGACCATTGCGCTTCAGCCATGCCACCACCAGCGCGGCATCACCGCCGCAGTCACCGTTGCCGAGCCGGAAGCAGTACTCACCTTGCAGCCGCTCGGTCCCGCACCAGCTGATCAGCGGCACGTGCAGCTCGTTCGCCAGCGGGCCCACCGTGATCGCGTTATCCGAGCTGTACGCGCCGGCGACACCGATGCAGCCTTCGTCGACCAGGTGCCGGAACCCGTCGGTCGCGTTCTTGGCCGAACCCTGGGGCAACCCGTTCTCGGGATGGAGCACGAACTCGACGGGCCGGTCGAGCAGGCCATGCGCGAGCGCCTCGTCGAAGGCGAGTCGATGGATCTTGTCGTAACCCCCGCCAGGCCCATCGAGCGCCGAGCCCAGCCATCCGATCTTGATCGGTTCCACGCCCGGCATCTTGCATAGGTCGCGAGAAGGGTCGCAAGCGGGCCCTCAGCAGATGACCCTCAGGTGTGGGCGAATCGCTACCGATATCTGACTGACCGGCCTGGAAGCAGGGCCTCTCCTACGAGTTGGCAAGCCGGATGGACACACCAAGGATGCGTGGCGCCGGCGAGGCGGACGCGAGCGTCGTGCTGGACGCGCTCGCGATCGCCGTGATCGTGACCGACGGCGCCGGCATCGTCACCGGGTGGAACCGCGCTGCCGAGGAGCTGTTCGGCTGGTCGGCGACGGAGGCCGAGGGCGAACCCATCACGGACCTGATCGTGCCCTCGTACGACGTCGACGCGGCCGCGCGGATCTTGGCGAGCGTCAGCGCGGGCACCGACCGCGCCGGCGAGTTCGCGTGCTGCCGCAAGGACGGCGCTCAGATCTGGATCCACTCCACGCTCTCACCCATCCGGAAGCACGGGCGCGTGGTCGCGATGGTCGGTTCCTCCGTCGACATCTCCGAGCGACGAGCGGCCGACATCCGCATCGGATCGCTGCTGCAGCATGCCAGCGACATCGCGTTCATCGTCAACGTCGACGGATCGTTCAAGTATGTGAGTCCGGTGTTCGAACGCGCCTTCGGATACGAACCGGGCGCGATGATCGGTGAGCTCGGGTACGACTTCGTTCACTCGAGCGACCGGCCGAAGGTTGCGCGCGCGATTGCCGCGACCGCCGCGGACCCGTCCGCTCATCCCGTGGTGGTGTATCGCGGGCGAACCGAAGACGGCTCCTGGGGATGGAGGGAGCTCATCGCGTCGAACATGCTCGATGAGCCTGCAGTCGGCGGGATCGTCATCAATGTGCGCGACGTCAGCGAGCGCGAAGAGGCGCTCGACGAGCTCCGCCGCAGTGAAGCCAAGTTTCGTTCGCTGTTCGAGCACGCGAACGATGTCGGCTTCCTCACTGATGTCACCGGTCGGATCCGCTATGTCACTCCATCACTGCACGACGTGCTCGGCTACCGGCCCGAAGACGTCGTCGGCAAGGGGACGTGGGACACCCTGGGCATCGATGTCAACGACACCTCGGTATCGAGGATCGTGACCGCGCTGGCCGCACCGTCCTCACGGGTCGACTTCACTGCGACGTTGCGCGCCGCTGACGGTGCCTCGAGGTGGGTCGAGATGACCGCCCGGAACCTCACCGACGACCCCGCGGTCGAGGGCTTCGTCACCAACCTCCGCGACGTGACGGATCGCATGGAGACGCTCGTCGCGCTTCGAACCTCTGAGGCACGCCAGCGCGCGATCGTCGCTCGTTCGAACGAGCTCACGATCTTCTTCGCCGGCGACGGGACTGTGGAATGGGTGAGTCCTGCAGCCGCCGAGATCTTCGACGTTGCGCCGGAAGCGCTCGTCGGCAGCAACGGCTTCGACATGATCCATCCGGAAGATCGCGAGCGGGTCCTCGCGGAGTTCCTCACGATGACCGGCGTGGGCGACCATGTTCGCACCCAGTACCGGACGCTCGACTTCACCGGACGCGTGCGATGGGTCGACGAGGTGGCGACGAACCTGATCGACGATCCGGACGTCGGTTACGTCGTGGGCAACCTGCGGGACATCACCGATCAGCATCTCGCGGCCGACGCGCTCGCAGCCAGCGAGGCGCGCTACCGCTCGATCGTCGAGACCGCGCAGGAGGGCATCTGGGTCACCGGGCTCGACGGATCGA
>JADGON010000218.1 GCA_017882945.1 Acidimicrobiia bacterium
GGCGAGCGCAGCGCCGGGGAGCGCAGACGCGAGCAGCGCGACGGCGAGCGATGGCGTCCTCCACCTGCGAGCGGGGGAACGCTCGGTACGCATGTTCACGTGGATCGCTCCTTCCCGGACGCGGGACAACATGGCTTCAACGGATGGCGGCACCATGTCGCGCGTGTGCGCGATTGTGACGGCCCGACCTGCGGGGCTCGCCACGCTGGCGCCGCGCTCCCCGCAGGGCGAGGCGCGCTGCACCCATGTCGCGCTCGGTGTTCCTGACGCTCTAGGCACTCAACGACGACGGCGCCGGGTGCGGTCACCGCGCACCGCTGCTCACTCCTTCGTCGTGACCTGGGACGCCGGGTAGCCGCCCATGGTCCCGACCGTCCCGTAACCCGTGAACGAGGTGCCGGTCATGCAGCTCGCCCCCATCATGCCGCCCGGGGCGCAGTCCGCGTACGCCAGCTTGGCGAGCTGGGCTTGCGTCGGCACCGCGGTGGGATCCGCGGCGCTGACGAAGATCCGCACGTAGGCGTTGCCGGGGTTCGTGCCCGGATAGCCGAAGTAGAGTCCCATCCCCGATCCGGGCGCCCAGCCGTCAGTGCCCTCGTATCTGGGGTCGCGAGCGAGCGTGTCGGTCGTGTCGAGCCGGAACGTGGCGACGAGCCAACCCTCCGCCCCATCGACCGTGGCGGGGACCGATGACAGCTGGTGCTGGAGGGGCACCCAGGTCATGGCGTCGTTCGGATACGCCGTCGGGCCGCCCGTCATCGACTCGCTCAGCTTGCCCCGCAGGCCCGAGACGACTCCGGCGCTGGCGTCGAGGGTGTACGTCCCGATGAAGATCGAGTCATTGGGCTGCGTGTCGGGCTCGCGGAAGGTCGCGACGACTTGGTAGAGCGTCACGATGTTGCCCGGTTCCGATGGGGCGCTCGCCCCGGCGGCGCTGGTCGCCACCGCCGAGAACCGGTATCCCGCGCACGACGACGGGCACGTGACCGCGACGGGCAACGTCGCGCTCGTCGCCGACAGGCCGGCCGGGCTGGAGGACACCGTGAAGGCTGTGACGGGGCTCCCTCCTGCCCGAAGCGCGCCCACATGGACCAGGACGGTGCCGAGCGCATCGCCCGCGGTCGCGCGCACGCCGGCCGGTGTCCCGGGCGTCGTCACGGCCGAAGGGCTCGTCACGGTGATCGTCTGCATAGCGCGCGCTGCGCCCGAACGGGCGACGATGGTGCAATCGCCCGCGGAGCGGGCGTCGACCGATCCGGTTTGCCCGTCCACCGAGCAGATCGACGGCGTCGTGCTCTCGTACGAGACCGGCAGCCCCGTGCTCTCGACCGCGGAGACGGTCGCGAGATCGTAGACCTCGAGCGCTGGAGCGGAAGTGAACTCGAGCACGTTGCCGAAGACGAACGTGACGTCCTGCGTGACCTGTGGGGCCGCCGCGTAGCGGGCATCCCCGGGCTGGTTGGCAGCCACGGTGCACGTGCCGGAAGCCGTGGCGGTCACCACCCCGCTCGTTGAGTCCACCGCGCAGATCGAGGAGATGGTGCTGTAGAGAACGAGGAGCCCCGAGGACGCTGTCGCGGACACCGTCGCCCGCGCCTCGTTGACCGCTGGCGAAGGTGCCGGGGCAAATCCAATGGTCTGGCGTCGCGCCTCGACCCGCGGGCCTGGGTCGCACCCGAGCGCCAGCACACTGACGACGGCGGAGGCGGCAACGTGGCTGGCGAGCTTCGCGAACGGGCTCATGGCGTCCTCGTGTTCCGGCTCAAGGGTCGAGGTGCAGGGTGAGCGCGACGTGGAAGGACCGGGCCGGCCCGGGCACCACCACGCCCCAGGGGATGCTGGACGTGCTCATGGAGGGCCCCTGGCCGACGTAGGCGCCGCCGAGCGGGTTCGCATAGGCACGGTCGAGCAGGTTCTCGACGGCGACGTCGACCCGAACGAATTTCCAACCGTAGCTGCTCCGCAGGTTGACGACCCCGTAGCCATCGGTCGGGATCTCGTTCCGGACACGCGACAGGTGGTCCTTGCGGGCGACGAGCAGGAGCTCCGCGGTGTTCGTGAGGCCATCGAGCTCGTGGACCAGCGCCACGGTCGCCTTCGGCGGCATGATGTTGTAGAGGCCGTCCCCGGTCGAGAGGTTCTGCCCCCGCACGTAGTCCAGGCCAAGGTTCGCGGTGAGCCGTCCCCAGACGTCCCGCTCGGACAGCACGCGACGGGCCGAGAGGTCCGCCCCGTAGAGCCGGGCTCTCTGGTTCGTGTACTGGAGCAGCACGAAGCTCTTCGTCGCCGTCGCGTTCCCGGGGCTGCACTGGCCGAAGTCGCACCGTCTCGCGTCGATGAAGTCCTCGACGTGGGTGTAATAGGCCGTGGCCTTCAGCTCCCACGAGGCGCGCTCCGCGTCGTGCCAGTCACCGGTGACGCTGACCGTGTGGGCGACCTCCGGCCGCAGGTCCACCCGACCGATGTAGCCGTTGCCGTCGCCCACGAGGTTGTTCATGAGCGCCGCCATGGCGTTGGTCGACCAGGGGTACCGCTGGTAGAGGTTCGGTGAACGAGTATTGCGGGCGTAGCCCCCCTCGTACGACTGTGTCGGCTGCGGCGTGTACCGCGCGAGCACGGCGACGTCCCAGTTGGCGTCGACCCGCCGACGCTGCGAGGCATTGAACGCGGCGGCGTCGAGCCCCCAGGCCGCGAGGCCGTCGTTGTACCCCTGGACCGGGCCAGCGTCGGTCATGACGGTGTCGCTGCGGACGCCGACGAGGCCGAGCCACGCCTGCGTCCACCGCGCCTCCCACTCGGCGAAGGCGTCGATCCGCCGGCGCTGGCCGAAGTCGACGTTCCAGAAGGTGTTCGGGCCCATCGTACCGCCCACCGCCGGCCAGAAGTCGTAGAGCGTGTGGTGCTGATACTCGACGCCCAGCCGGAGCAGGTGCTTGTCGCCCGGCCTCAGGCTCGCCTCGAGGATCGCGTCCCAGGTCTTTGCCTCCGTGTCCATCGGCATGCCCGTGCCGAAGGAGAACCGGTCCGGCCCCATGTCCATCTCGTGGCGCGTGTCCTGGTAGTCAAGGCGCGCCGCGAGCTGGCTCCGGCCGAGCGCCATCGTGTAGCGCGCCGTCAGCAGCCGGTTGTCATTCCACGTCATGTCCATGCGCTGGTTCGGGAATCCCTCGAACCCGACCTTCTGCTGGCTCGCCTCGAGCTGAAGCAGGTGGCCGCCCGAGCGAAGCGCGAGCGCGAGCGATCGCTTGAGGGAGTCGCGGTACGCCGACGAGGCGACCACGTCACCGGGGATGGGATCCCCGCCTTCCCGTCCGGGCGCAACGGGCTTGAAGTCCGCCGCGGCGCGATAGTTCTCCGCTCGCGAGTCGGACTGCCGGAAGGTCAGGCTCACCCACTCGCCCGCGGCGGTCGCGCCCAGGTTGTAGCCGAGCGCGTTCCCGTTGCTTCTGTAGAAGGAGCCGAAGGTGCCGCTCGCGAAGAACGGCTTGGAGGCCGTCGCGAACTCGGGGGGCGCCGACTTCACCTGGATGGACCCGCCGATGCTGTCTCCACCGACGCTGACGGGCGTGATCCCCGAGAAGACCGTGATGGTCTCGATCCGGCTGGGGTCCGCGTAGGACAGCGGCGAGTTCATGTGATTGGGACAGGCGGGCATCAGGTCCGCACCGTCCACCTGGATCCGGAGGCGGTCATCGGAGAGGCCATGGATGGCCGGGAGGCTCGAGATTCCCCCGGCGCCGTTGAGGCTGACCCCCGGGACCCCGCGGAGCAGGTCGGCGGCATCCCCCGTCGTCGCCTTCCGCTTGGCCAGGTCGGCCTCGTCGGCTCGTGAGGCGCCGAGGTTCGCGCCGGAGGGCCGAAGCCTGGTGCCGGTGACCTCGATCACCTCGCCCATCTGCGGCATCGGTGGCGGCTCGTCACCCGCCGCCGCGAACAGCGGGACGAGGAGCGAGGCGGCGAGCGTGGCGACGTTGGTCATGGTTTCTTCAAGCGACTCGCGCGAGAAGTCGTCCGCCTGTTCCGGCCCATGGCTCGGGGCAGGAGCAGGCGAACGGGTTCCCGCGCTTCTGGACGGCCCGCCGGCGTCCATGGCGGGCCGCAACGCGCTACTGCTCGGTGATCACCTGAGACGTGGGCTCGCCCATCATCGTGCCCATCTTCCCGGAGCCGGCCATCGTCGTCCCGGTCATGCAGGTCGACATCATCATGCCGCCGGCGGTGCAGTCCGCGTAGGCCAGCTTGTCGAGCTGGGCCTGCGCCAGCGCTGTCGTGGGATCGCTCGTGTTCACGAAGATCATCGCGTAGGCGTTGCCAGCTCCGCCCGCCTTCGGGTTCTGGGCGCCGGTCGAGAGACCGAAGTACTGAGTTCCACCCGGCGCGAAGCCCGACGGGTCGAAGGTGTCCGTCGTGCTCAGTGCGAAGGTGGTCGCGAGCAGGCCGTCCACGCCGCCCAGCGAGGCCGCCGTGGACGACAGCTGATGGACGAGCGCGACGGTGGTCATCGGGCCCCCGTAGACGCCGTTGACCTTGGTCATCGACTCGGTCAGGGAGCCGGCGAGGTTCGAGACCACCTTGGCCGCGGGGTCGTATGTGAACGTCCCGGTGAAGATCGTGTCGTTGGGCTGGGTCATCGGCTCGTGGAACGTCTCCACGACCTTGTAGAACCTCAGCGACGGGGTCTGCGCAGCCGCGGAGCCGCCGGCGCTGTTCGTGGCGACCACGCTGTAGGTGTACGCGGTCTTGGGACTGAGGCCGCTCACCGTGATCGGCGACGACGCCCCGGTGGCGGTGATGCCTCCAGGAGTGGCCGTCACGGTGTAGCTGCTGATGGCGCTGCTGGCGGTCGTGGCGGGTGCGGTGAAGCTCACGATGGCCGTTCCGGCCGTCGTTCCTGGCGCCACGCTGACGTCGGTGGGCGAGCCAGGGGCGGTGCCGCTGCTGCCACCGCAGGCGATGAGGGCGATGCAGGTCCCTGCCGTCGTGACAACTCTCAGCCTTCGCATGATGATTCTCCTGAAATGATCTTGAAAGAGTTTGGTCGATCCACACGAGGCGTCGTCCGGCGCGCGGACGCACCCCACCGAGGCAAGGCGTTTCGCCCGGCCGCGCTCAGGCGCCCGGGCATGCCTCGTCTCGACGCGTCGATGAGTGTCGGGAGCTGCCTACGAGCAGCGCGGCGGCGGTGTCTCGGGCTCGCGCGGTCCCGCGCCATCCTGGTCGGCGGCGTGGGGCCGAAGCTTGCGCGCGCTCCACGACAGCGCGATGGCCGGACCCACGGGCGGGCAGAACACCTCGACGCCCGCCGCGGTCAGCGCGGGACGATCGCTTCCCGTCCCGCAGGAGCTCTGGAGGCAAGGCACGTCGTCAGGACGATCGGGTGCTGGCTGCGTGCCCCGCGAAGCTCCGCGATGACACGTCGGGACGCGGCGCTCGGGATCCGAGCGCGACGACGCTCGGCGATGAGATGCGCACCGGCACTCCTGGCCAGGAGCATGCGAGCGGCATTCGCAGCGGTGGGGCGCGGCGGGCGCGTTCAGCGCTAGCGCCCGCGGCGCACCGGAGAGGCAGGTACAGAGGAACGCGGCGGCGACCCGCGCGACAACACTTGACGGCGTGCGCCGCAACACGGTGCCACCGTAGAGACGCGGTACGATCTTGTCAACGCTGGCAGCACATCGGCGCCGTGGAACCTGCCAACGCGACGAAGGGCGCCAGGGAAAGTACGAGAGCTTCAAGACGTCGTCGAGCGGGCCGTGATCCTCTGTGACGGAGAGACGTTCGTCGTGGACGAGCCCATCCCCGGACTTGCGGGTAGTCTGGCCAACGACCGGACATATGCTCACCCGCGGCTTCGCACCGCCAGGGCCGCCGCGACGGTGACGAGCCCGCCCGCTACCGCAAACGTGACCCGCAGACCAGTGGTCACGGCCCCGGGAGAAGCCGCGGTGAGGTCGGCGGCCCGCGAGGCGAACGCGAAGATGGCGCCCATCACGGAGGCTCCCGTGATGAGGCCGAGGTTGCGCGAGAGGCCGAGCAGCCCGGCGATGACGCCCCGTCGGTCCGGATCGACATCGACCATGACGGTGGTGCTGTTGGCCGCCTGGAACAGCTGATAGCCGGGGGTCAGAATGACGATGGCGGCCAACCAGCCCGCCACGCCAAACTTGGCCGGTAGCACCGAGAGGGCCAGCGCGCCGACCGCC
>JADGON010000219.1 GCA_017882945.1 Acidimicrobiia bacterium
GCCTCAGGACCCGAGCGCGACCGGCCACTTCGCGTCCACCGACCCCAATCCGGGGATGGACCTCGCGCGCATTCCCCTCGTGGCCCGGTTGCTGCGCGACCGTCGACTGCAGTTCTTCATGATCCTGCCCAACCAGATCATCTTCTGGCTCGTCATCGGAATCGGGCTGTTGGGTGCCGTCGATCCCGGGCTCAACTTCGCCACGGCCATCACGTGGTACCTCTGGTTCTGTCTGGTGTTCGTGATGATGGTGGTGGTCGGGCGCGCCTGGTGCGCGATGTGTCCCTTCGGGGGGTTTGGTGAGTGGGTCCAGCGCCACACCTTCTGGAAGCGGACGAGCTCGAACATCGGTCTCGGCTTGAAGATGCCCGAGAAGGTCGCCCAGTACGGGTTCCTCCTCTCGGTCGGGACGTTCCTGGTCTTGACCTGGATCGAGGAGTACTTCAACATTGCCGGTCCGGGGAACCCGGCGTCGACGAGCTTCATGGTGCTCGGCATCGTGAGCAGCGCGCTCGTCTTCTTCCTCGTCTTCGAGCGTCGGACGTTCTGTCGCTACCTCTGCCCGCTCTCGGCACTGGTCGGGACGGTCGGCGCGATGGGATCGGTGGCCGGCTTTCGCACGCGTGACCGCGACGTCTGTCTGAGCTGTCAGACGAAGAACTGCATGCGCGGTGGCGAAGACGCTTACGGCTGCGCGTGGTACACCTGGCCCGGCAGCTCGGACTCGAACCTGTCGTGTGGTCTTTGCACTGAGTGCTACAAGGCGTGCCCGTCGGACAACATCGGGCTGTTCGTCCAGAAGCCGATGACCTCGGTGGTGGCGCCCCTGCGACGCCGGGCGGACGTGGCCTGGTCCGTGGCGGTGCTCTTCGGACTCGTCGTCTACCAGCAGTTGAACGCGCTGTCGCCGTTCGCGAGCATGGACAACTGGCTCAACGTCCACACCCACTTCCCCCAGTACCCCAACCCGCTGAACTACCTCGGGACGATCGCGGCGGTGGCGCTGGTGATGGCCGGCGCGGCGTGGATCTTCCAGAAGACCTACGCGGGATCGAATGTGGTCCCCAGGAGCGGGCGGAACTTCAACGACCGCACGAGCACGTTCCGCTTCTACTTCCTGCCGTTGATGTACGGGGTCATCCCCGTCGTGGGCGCGGACTACTTCGCCCGCCAGCTGCCCAAGTTCTTCCTGCACTTCCCCCGCGTGGTCGTGTCGATCGGGCACCTCTTCGGCGCCGGCACGACGTCCTCGTCGCTCTACAACGCGTCGCTGATCGCTTCGACGCCCGGGATCATCGCCGTGCAAGTTGCGGTGATGACGCTGGGAACCGCGGCGGCGATGTGGGCGAGTTGGAAGATCGCCGGACGCGACATGGTCCTCGCGGGTGGCGGTCGTCGCACGGTGCAGATCGGGGCATCGACCTTCGCCTTCGCCTGCGGCGCCGCCGCCGCCGGGCTGTACGTCCTGATGAATGCCGCGAGCTAGGAGAACGCCATGACCCTGACCGACACCTTCACCAACGAAGCAATGCACGTAACCGTCGTGGTGGACCGCTGCGCGGGATGCCAAGAGTGCGTGATTCGCTGCCCCTCCGGAGCGCTCTCGATGGAACCGCACACCTGGACCGCGATCGCCGACGACGCCGCGTGCGTTGGCTGTCGCCAGTGCGTACGCACGTGCCCCTTCAGCGCCATCACCGTCGACGGACCGATGTTGGTCGCCGAACGACTCGACCCGCCGCTGCACCAGCCCGTCGACCTTCGAGGGAACGTCGAAGAGACTCGGGTCGGTTTTGCGACGTGGGACGAGGCGATCGCCGAAGCGAACCGGTGTCTGAACTGCCCCGACCCCACGTGCGTTCGGGGCTGCCCGGCGCACAACAACATCCCCCAGTTCATCGCCGCGATCCGCGATCGCGACCTCGACGAGGCCCACCGGATCCTCAGCCGGACCACGGTGATCCCCGACATCTGTTCGAGGGTGTGCAACCAGTCAGCCCAGTGCGAGGGTTCGTGCAGTTGGTCGCTCGCCGGCGGGGTGCCCGTCGCCGTCGGCCGCCTCGAGCGCTTCGTCGCCGACCACGCGCCGGTGCCGGCGCCGAGCATGACGTCCGAGGCGTGGATCGAACACGCCGGCGCCGGGCTGTCGGTCGGGATCGTCGGCTCGGGTCCGGCCGGTGTCGGCGCGGCGTGGGACCTCATCGAATCGGGTGCGTCGGTGACCGTCTACGAGAAGGAGTCGACGCCGGGGGGACTGACCATTTGGGGAATGCCCGACTTCACCCTTCCCGACGCCGTCGCGACGCGGCCCTGGCAGCAGCTCACCCGGGCGGGCGTCGAGCTCCACTGCGACACGACGATCGAGCCAGGTGACATGGAGCGACTGCTCAGCGCGCACGACGCGGTCGTCGTCGCCCACGGCGCCGGCGTCCCGATCCGTCTGCCCGTGCCGGGTGCCGACCTCGAGGGCGTGGTGGACGCGACGCGATTCCTCCAGGGCGCCAAGGCCGCCCTCGAACCGGCGGGGGACGCCACGACGTTCCTCGAAGGGCTCGGGCTCGATCCGACCGCGTCGCCGTGTCAGATCCTGGTGCTCGGCGCGGGCAACACGGCGATGGACGTCGCGCGCACGGCTCGACGGCTCGGTCTCGACGTCATGTGCGTTGACTGGCTCGACGAGCGGTTCGCGCTCGCGCGGCCCGACGAACTCGCTGAAGCCCGCCACGAAGGGGTGGAGGTCCGCTTCCAGCGAACGCTGACCGCGCTGCACGGCTTCGCGGGTCGTGTCCGTGTGGCCCAGTTGACCCTCACGGTGCAAGAGGAGGCCGCCCGCCCGCCCAAGGTCATCACCGGTCGCTACGACCGGCTCAGGGTGGACCTGGTCGTGATGGCCATGGGGTACCGGGTCGACTCGTCGTACGCC
>JADGON010000220.1 GCA_017882945.1 Acidimicrobiia bacterium
AGATGGCTGGCGGGCCCGTGTCTGTAGGGCTGCTTAAGCAACCCGGCCCGACGGCGCGCATCGGGATTTGGACGGAGCAGCTCGCCACGATCGACACCGTCGCAACACAGCTCGTCAGCTAACTGTGCCCGGCCGGAAGTTTTAGCCAATCGCTTGTGGGTAGCCGGCTAGCGCCCACGGTCCTCCTCGTCCCATCCAAACGAAACGAGGAGGCCTTGTGCCACCGGTCCCGCCAGCCATGTCATGTACATGCGACCACGACGAAGAGCGCCACATCGAGATGGTGCCCCATAACCAGATCGGCCAGACGACCGCCAAAGGTCTCGCAGTGTGCCGAGACTGCGAGTGCATCTACGCCTACAACATCCAGCACCGCGACGGTTCCCCACTCACCGAGGACGACCTGTACCCGATGCTTGTGGCGAACGTTCTCCTGCCTATCGGGTCACTCGGCCCGCGGCCCACCAGCGAGCCGACACCCCGCTGAACTCATCGATGTGAGAAGGCCCCCGCGAGGGGGCCTTCTCACGTAGCGGTGCCGGGACGTCGGGCGAAGTCGCCCCTGTGGTCTCGGCGTTCGGGTCGGGCTGCTTCAGACACGGTTCTGACACGGTTCTGACCCGCCGCTGACCGGGGTGGCGGTCCGGTGGTGCGGGCCTATTGGTCGGGGTCGAAGCGGTAGCCGATCCCGCGCACGGTGACGATCCGGGTCGGCTGCGACGGGTCGGTTTCGATCTTGTCGCGCAGGCGACGCACGTGCTCGGTGACGGTGGCGGTGGTCTGCCACTCGGGTGACGAGGCCCAGACCGCGACGAGGAGCTCGCTTCTCGAGAACGCGCGGCCCGGCGATCGCGCGAGGAACCGCAGGAGGTTGAGCTCGGTCGGGGTGAGGGGGACCGGTCGACCACCGACGCGTGCCTCGTGGGCGATGCCGTCGATCACAAGGTCGCCGAACTCGAGCACCTCGCCCGAACATGCGTTGCTGCGGTGTCGCAGCGCGGCCCGGACGCGGGCGGCGAGCTCTGCGGCGGCGAACGGCTTGGTGATGTAGTCGTCGGCGCCGAGATCGAGGCCGCGGACCCGGTCGGCCACCTCCACGCGGCCGGTCAGGATCAAGATCGGTGCGAGCGTGGCGTCGCGGACGCATGCGACGAGCTCGAACCCGGCGAGGGAGGGCAGCCCGAGGGCGAGCAGCACCACGTCGATCGGATGGATCGCGAGAAGCTGGAGCACCTCCAAGCCATCCGCGGTCTCGAGCACCTCGGCCTCATCGGAGAGCGCGGTCCTGGCGAGCGCGCGCGTCGGCTCGTCGTTGTCTGCGATCAGCACTCGCACGGGAGACGCCGTGGGCTGCGCGTGCTTGACATCTGTTCCCGGCATCTCGGATCCTGCTCCGGCTCGAGGCGTGACGTGTCTTGACTGGAGCGGGGCCTGAGCTCCGGTGCTGATGTTCGGCAATCAGCATGGCGCGCGGCGCCGGCCCCCGGAGGTCGATGTCCGAGATGGGCCGGGCGGTGCGCGGATCGGCGCCGGCGAGATCAACCCTGGGTTGGGTGGTCGGCTCGCCCGTTGTCGAAATCATGTGAATTCTTTCTGGGTCCAGCCGCTTCAGGGGCCTCGAGCAGGCGTCGTTGTGCAGGGCATGGCCCTCGACCAAGGATTGCGAGCGCGTTCGCGAGCCCCCACCTCGGATGACTTCCGGGAGACGCTCGATCCGGTGCTCGTCGTTGACGACGACGCGGTCGCGCGCGAGGTGCACACGCTGGTGCTCGTCGAAGCGGGAATCGACGCGGTCGCCGTCGACGACGGTCCGAGCGCTTTCGAGTACCTGCGCGATCACGACGTGAGCATGCTGCTGCTCGACGAGTCGATGCCGGCTATGAGCGGTAGCAAGGTACTCGAGCAGCTGCGTCGAAACCCGCGCACGCGCGGTCTTCCGGTGATCCTGGTCACCGCGACCACGACGACACGAGACCGAGTGCGCGGCCTCGACGCAGGCGCGGATGACGGCACTGTTGCGTTAGTTGTGTTGTCCCGCGAGGTTGGTGGCAACGGTGACGGGTGTTCGGCCTTCGAGGGCTGTGTGGCCCCGGTGATGGTTGTAGAGGTGGAGCCAGCGGTCAAGGGCGCGTCGACGCTGGCCATTGGATGTGTAGACCCGGACGTAGGCCCATTCGTCGAGCAGGGTGCGGTTGAATCGTTCGACTTTGCCGTTGGTCTGAGGTCGACGTGGCCGGATCTTGCGATGTTCGATCGCCCCGAGCGCGGCGGTGAAGTCGTTGCCGAGGTAGTTCTTCGCGTTGTCGGTGAGGACGGCGTCGATCGCGATGGTGTGCTCAGCGAAGAAGTCGCGAGCCCGGACCCAGAACTGGGCACAGGTCGGACCGCGTTCATCGTCGAGGATCTCGCTGTACGCGAGACGGCTATGCGCGTCGATCGCGGAGTGAACGAAGTCGTAGCCCATCCGCGTCGTGGTGTGGTGCGCGACGTTGCCGCGGCCATGGGCCCGCCAACCACCACCGGGTGGGATCCGCCCCAGCTTCTTCACATCCACATGCACCAGCTCACCCGGCCGCGTGGTGTGGATCCGGCGGATCACCTCTCCCGTCGGGCGGTCCATCCACGCCAACCGGTTCAACCCGTGACGGCACAGAACCCGATGCACTGTCGACGCAGGCATCCCCACGATGCTCGCGATCCGAGCTGGGCCCAGCTTGCGACGCTGCCGCAACCGCACGATCCGTGCCTCCACCCGCGCTGGCGTCTGGTGGGGGCACCGATGCGGCCGACTCGATCGATCTTCGAGACCCGCTTCGCCCTCCGCGAGCCAGCGTTGCCACCACTTATCCGCGGTCTTGCGGGCCACACCCATCTCCGCCGCGACATGCGCGACCGGTCTTCCCGACGCGATCCGCTCGACCATGGTCATCCGGCCGCGTGGGGTCATCGGAGCGTTACCGTGCACTCGAGCCTCCCGAGGGTTTCGTGTTGGTCGTCAACAACCACACGATCCCTCGGAGGCTCATTTCATCCGCGGACCCGCTCTACCAACGAGGATGGACAACACAGCTAGCGCAAGACGGACACGGATCGGACCTTCCGGGAGGCCAGTTCGGATGTGCAAACCGAACGAACCGGCGGCGGGCGGGCTCAATGCAACAGTGCCGTTGGACGACAAGTCACGATCGGGCTCGGCGGGGAATTCTCGCGGACCGGGTGGCGTCCAAGAGTCAGATGTAAGGGAGTCGCGGTGAGCGTTGTCTCGCGTTCGAGTCCGGCATTGGTGAACCCGATCGATCTGTGGGATATCGCGGAGTCGATCCCGCACCTGGTGTGGACGTCGACACCTAGCGGAACGACGGAGCACCTCAACCGACGAGCGATCGAGTACGTGGGCTTGTCAGCCGCGTTGTGCAGCAGCTGGAGCTGGCTCGATGTGATCCATCCCGACGACGCCGAGCGCGTGCAACGCGAGTGGGCTCGTGCCCTCGAAACGGAGAAGCCGTACGA
>JADGON010000221.1 GCA_017882945.1 Acidimicrobiia bacterium
CGTGACGACCACGAACGTCGACCGGCCCGTGGGGTGCGATGATGAGCAAGTGACCGTGTCGGTGCCAGACCCGCTTGCCGGGCCCGCGTCGCCGGAAGCCGCCTGAGGAGCTGATCCCATGGTGGAGATCACGTTGCAGAACCCGCATCATGGTCTGGCGACCCACGAGGTCGTGCTGCTGCTCGAGACGGACGCCCAGCGTGGGTTGAGTGGCCACGAGGCCGAGCGGCGCCTGCATCGGTTCGGGCCCAACCTCCTGCCACAGGCGAAGACGGCCGGGTCTCTCGTTCGGTTCGCCTGGCAGTTCAACCATCCGCTCATCTACGTCCTGCTCGGTGCCGGGATCGTGACGCTGGCCTTGGGCGAGCTGGTGGATGCGTCCGTCATCATCGGCGTGGTTCTGGTGAACGCGGCCATCGGGTTCGTCCAGGAGTCGAGGGCGGAAGCCGCGCTGGATGCATTGAGAGCGATGGTGCAGACCAGCGCGAAAGTGCGACGTGATGGCCACGTGCGGAGCCTGCCATCCGAACAGTTGGTTCCGGGGGATTTGGTGCTCATCGAGGCGGGCGACAAGGTCCCCGCGGACCTGCGGCTCCTGGCGATCGGCGAGCTCCAAGTCGACGAGTCGGCGCTCACGGGCGAGTCGGTGCCGGTCGTCAAAGACGAGGTGGTGCTCCCGGCCGCGACGCCGGTCGCGGATCGGCGGAACATGGTGTACTCGGGGACCCTCGTCACGCACGGCTCGGGCACGGGAGCCGTGGTAGCGACGGGAGCGGAGACCGAGCTCGGTGAGATCCATCGCCTGGTGGGCGCCGCGGACACACTCGCGACGCCGCTGACGCGCAAGCTGACTTGGTTCAGCAAGGTGCTCACCGTGGCGATCCTCATGCTGGCCGCGGTCACGTTCGGAGTCGGTGTGCTCCGGGGCGAGAGCGCGAGCGAGATGTTCACGGCCGCGGTCGCGTTGGCAGTCGGCGCGATCCCCGAGGGGCTTCCGGCCGCGGTCACGATCACGCTCGCCATCGGCGTGAGCCGCATGGCCCGCCGTCGAGCGGTTGTCCGCAGGCTCGCCGCGGTGGAGACCCTCGGCAGCACCACCGTGGTCTGCTCCGACAAGACCGGCACCCTGACCGAGAACCAGATGACGGTGCGGGCCGTATGGACCCCCGATGACTCCTTCGAGGTGACCGGATCGGGATACGCCGCCGACGGCGCCGTGCTCCATCGCGGTCGACCGGCGACCGTGGACGTCGGCAGCGCTCTGCGTTGGACGCTCCTCGCCGGCGCGGCCTGCAACGACGCCCGGCTGGACCCTTCCGATGGGACGTGGAGGGTCGTCGGCGACCCGACCGAGGGAGCCATGCTGGTCGTCGCCGCGAAGGCGGGTCTGCACCGAGACTCGGTTCGTGCTTCGCTCCCGAGGGTGGCGGCCATTCCGTTCAGCTCGGACCGCCAGTACATGGCGACGCTGCACCAACCCGCGGACGACAGCACGTCGACGGTCCTCGTGAAGGGCGGCGTCGAGCGCGTGCTCGAGCTGTGCGGGTACGAGATGGCGGCGGACGGGCACACGCGGTGCCTCGATGCCGCACGTGTTCTACGCGCCGCCGACGAGCTGGCCCACGAGGGACTCCGCGTGCTCGCCACGGCCGCGGGCCCGACCGAGGACGCTCGGGCCTTCGAGGACGAATCGTTCGCCGGCGCGCTCGTGTTCACCGGGTTGCAGGCAATGCTCGATCCTCCGCGACCCGCAGCAATCGCCGCGGTCCGTACGCTTCATGGCGCCGGCATCGACGTGAAGATGATCACCGGCGACCATGCCGTCACCGCAACCGCCATCGCGGCCCAGCTGGGTCTGCTCGATGACCGATGTCGAGACGGCGACGTGCTCACCGGTGCCGCGCTCGCCGCGCTGCCGTCTGAGGCCTACCCCGAGGCGGTCGAGCGCGCGTCGGTGTTCGCCCGGGTCTCGCCCGAGCAGAAGCTGCGCCTCGTCGAAGGGCTCCAAGCCCGCGGGCACGTCGTGGCCATGACCGGTGACGGTGTCAACGACGCGCCCGCGCTCCAACAGGCCGACATCGGCATCGCCATGGGGCGTGGTGGCACCGAGGTCGCAAAGGAAGCTGCCGACATGGTGCTCACGGACGACGACTTCGCGACGATCGAAGCAGCCGTCGAAGAGGGCCGCGGTGTGTTCGACAATCTCACGAAGTTCATCGTGTGGACTTTGCCCACCAACATGGCCGAAGGCCTCGTGATCCTCGTCGCGATCATGCTCGGCACTGCGCTGCCGATCCTGCCGGTCCAGATCCTGTGGATCAACATGACCACGGCGGTCGCGCTCGGTCTCATGCTCGCGTTCGAGCCCAAGGAAGAAGGGCTCATGTCGCGGCCGCCTCGCGACCCGCGCAAGCCATTGCTCACCGGCGCGCTCATCCTCCGGATCCTGCTCGTGTCCGCGCTGCTCGTCGGCGGTGCCTGGTGGCTCTACGAGTGGGAGCGGGACAACGGAGCGGCGATCGCGGAGGCCCGGACCGCGGCGCTCAACCTGTTCGTGGTCGTCGAGGCGTTCTACCTGCTCAGTTGCCGGTCACTCACCGGCTCGATGTGGCGCGTCGGAGTGTTCTCGAACCGATGGATCGTCGGCGGGATCGCATTCCAGGCGATCGGTCAGCTCACCATCACCTACCTGCCCGTCATGAACGACGCGTTCCAGACCGCGCCCATCGGTGGCAGCGTCTGGCTACGGATCTTCGCGCTCGCCTCCGCCGCCAGCCTTGTGGTTGCCATCGACAAGCGAGCGCGCCGTGCGCCGCTCTGAACGATGAACATGTCTCGTGCGGAGCGCGAGGCGCTGCATCACGCATCCCTTCGTCGGGGCCGACGCCTCCAGTACGCGACGATCGCTTGGAACCTGCTGGAAGTGTTCGTGACCATCGGTTTGGGCGTCGCCGCGGGCTCGCTCGCCCTGATCGCGTTCGGCCTCGATTCAATCGTCGAGGTGTTCGCGTCGCTTGTCGTCGTCTGGTACATCGCCAACCACGATGCGCGCGGGAGGGCGCGACGTGCGCTGCGCCTCGTTGCCGGTGCGTTCGCAATCCTCGCCGTCTACTTGATCGCCGCGAGCGCCTACAACATCTTGACGGGTGAGGCGGCCGACTCGTCCCCTCTTGGTATCGCCTACCTCGCGATCACCGCCGTGGTCATGTTCGTCCTCGCCCGGCTGAAGCGCACGACCGCCCGGTCGGCCCGTAGCGCGCCGCTCGACGCCGAAGCGTCGATGACCTTTCTCGACGGCTGCCTCGCAAGCGGAATCCTCGTCGCCTTGGCACTGAACACAGCTGCCGGACTGTGGTGGGCCGACCCGGCCGCGGCCGCACTGGTCGCGCTGTTCTGCGCCCGCGAAGCCATCGGGACTTGGCGCGAAGCGCGCTAGACACGAGAGCGCAAGGTCATCGGCGACAATCCAGACAACATCGCGAACTGCCCGCGTTCCGACACCGTGTTGTCGCGTGATACGTCGCGCGCGGCATCGCCATCGAACGCATTCTCCCCGACAACGGTTCGCGACCGTCGGGCCCACCCGGAAGGTCAGGGTTGGGTCGTCGTCCTCTACTCCCGCTCGACGGTGCAGACGTAGCGTTTGTTGAGCGGGAGCCGTCGGCGGGAGGTGGACAGTGACGAACAACGGCCGGAAGCCGCCGATCGACAAAGTGGTGGAAACGCTGGTTTACGGGCCCGTGGGCGCCGCGCTGTATCTGCGCGACGCGTTCCCGATGATCCGCGCCATGCTCGTGAATCGCGGCCGGGTCGCCGTGGAGCATCGCCAGTACCAAGTTGCAGGGACGCTGCGGCAATACCGGAGCGCGGGACCGGTCGCGTTTCGCGCTCCTCAGAAGCGCTCGTGACGTACGAACCGAACCGAGCTCGACTGCTCGACCGCGGCGACTGCCCTGCTCGGCAACCTCATGCTCGGCGCCGCGCCACGGCTTGTTCTCCGAGCGCCCGCCAATGCACCACGGTGAGCAACATCATCGGCACCCCGATCACGAACGTGGCGCCGACGAGCACGTCGGCCTCCTTGACGACCGCCGGGTTGCCGTCGAGGCGGGCGACGACGAACGCGGCGACCGTCATGAAGAGCACCTGGCCCGTGTAGGCGCCGACCGCGCCCCGGCGAGGATGCTCGCGGAGGCGCGCCACGGCAGCCGGCTGCTCGTCGCGGGCCAGGTAGGTGAGCACGCCGACGAGGATCGCCGACGTCGCGGCGAAGCCGACCTGGCTCCCGAGGGGCAGGCCGAACCAGAACCCCGGCCCGTCGTAGCGAAACAGGTTCCCGAGGAAGAAGTGCGCGCCGAGCCGGCTGATCGGGTCGACGATCCACAATGCCCACACGGCGAGCATCACGGCGATGACGTACTCCAGCGCGGGCATCGTCGAGCGCGTGCGGTAGGGGCCCGCCACCACGAGGCGTGCTGCGGCGAAGGCGAAGTAGGCCATGAACGTGTAGCTGAGCGACACCATCAGGGGAACGTCACCCACGAAGATCTCGTCACCGCGCAATGACCGGTCGAACGCGTAGCGCGTGTACGGGATGCCGAAGTGCACCGCGGCGTTCTCGGCCGTCACCCCGACGACAATCGCGATCACCGCGTAGGTGCCGGTGTGCCGCCAGCCGACATGGCGCACCGACAGCACCACGAACGCGAGACCGAAGAGCGTGACGTACCAGCGCCCGACCACCGTGCCCACGAGCTCGTGCACGATGCCTCACCTCCCGGTCCGGTGTGACGGTAGCGCCGGAAACCGATGTCTCAACCGGTGCTCGAGTTGCGCA
>JADGON010000222.1 GCA_017882945.1 Acidimicrobiia bacterium
CGGCCTGACCGGAGAATCACCCGTTCGGGGTGATGCTCGCCCTCCCTCACCGTGCGTCAATAAGCCGTCAGGGGTTGCACGAGGGAGGGACAGGACATGGAAGAGCGAGTTTCGGGTTGGAAGATGTTCGCCGGGGTCATGCTGATGATCGTCGGCTTCATGAACGTCTTCGACGGTCTCGTCGCCATCACGCAGAGCAACTACATCAGCCGGAACACGGGTGGTCTGCTCCCGTTGACCAACAACGTCAAGAACTGGGGTTGGGTCGAGCTCATCCTCGGGGTGATCGTCGTGCTGGCCGCGTTCGGAGTGCTCTCGGGTGCGACCTGGGCGAGGGTGGTCGGTGTCCTGGTCGCGAGCGTGAACCTCATGTTCCAGTTCGCGTACCTGGGTCACTACCCCTTCTGGTCCTTCACGTTGATCATCATCGACATCCTCGTGATCTACGGCCTTGCCGCGCACGGCGGGCACGAGCTCGAAGAGGTCTAGGTCGTGGTGCTGACGGCCGACCAGCGCTCGGCGCGAGTCACCCGGGCGATCGAGGCGACCGTCTCGGGCGACACGTCCGCGGTGGGCGAGCTGTTCACCGCGGATGTCATCGCCTGGTCACCGTCGTTGACCGTGATGTCACGGGTCGAGCTCGCGGTCGAGCTCGAGGACCACGAGGAGGCTTTCTCGGAGGTCGAGGTCGAGACCGGTCCGTTCGTCTCGGCCGGCGACCGGGTGTGTGCGGAGTGGGTCGCGACGGCGACCCACTCCGGCCGCTTCGTGCTCGACGGCGGGCGCTGGGCGAACCCCACGGGCCGGCGGGTGACCCTGCGTGGTGCCACCGTGGCCGAGTTCGACGGGGACCGGATCTGCGCAGTCCGGCACTACTGGGACGAGATCGAGCTCCTCTCGGAGCTCGGAGTGCTTCCGGCGCGGTGAGAGGGCCACGGGCCTCGGCGGGCACGGTCGTCCGCCGGGGCCGCGGGGCGTAGCCTGCCCGAGCGTGAGCCCATCGACGACGCAGGCCTCGCGGGAGGGGCGAGCGGCGCAGCCGCCGGATCTGCGCGCGCGGGTCAATGCTCTGGCGCCCTCGGACTCGAAGCTCCACATGCCCGGGCTCCGGCGGGGGATCGTCGCTCGTTCGGGACTCGTCGATCGCGTGCGGACCGGCGAGCCGGTTGTCGTGATCTCGGCCCCGGCCGGGTACGGAAAGACCACCTTGCTGACCCAGTGGGCCGCGGCGGACGAACGTCCCTTCGCCTGGCTCACGATCACCGAAGGTGACAACGACCTGACGGTGCTGGTGGCGTACCTGATCCGCGCGCTCGACGGTGCCGACCCGCTCCCGCCCGAGACGCTCGCGGGATTCGCGGCGGTGGGGGCAGACGGGGCCACGGTCCTGCTGCCGCGCCTGGGCCGCGCGCTGCACGAACAGCCCCGCCCGTTCGTGCTCGTGCTCGACGACGCCCACCTTCTTTCGGATCCTGACTCGTTGAACGCGCTCGGGGTGCTGGTCTCTCACCTCCCCGAGGGTTCGCAGCTCGCGCTCGCGACGCGCCAGGACCCGCCGCTGGCGCGTGCCCGACTGCGGGCCCGGCGAACGCTGATGGAGATTCGTGCCGAGGATCTCATGCTCACCCCGGCTGAAGGCGCGGCGGCGCTGCGCGACGCCGGACTCGAGCTCGACACCGCCGCGGCAGACTCCCTCGTCGAGCGGACCGAAGGGTGGCCCGCGGGCATCTACCTTGCCGCACTCGCGGTGCGCGATCTCCCGGATGCGGAAGCGGCGGCGGCCCGGTTCGCCGGCGACAACCGCCTGGTGGCCGAATATCTCCGGGACGAGCTGATCGACGGCCTGCCCGACGAGCTGATCGAGTTCCTCACGCGGACGTCGGTGCTCGAGTACCTCGACGGAGCCGCGTGCGACGAGCTGTTGGAGCGCTCGGAATCCTGGGAGGTGCTCGAGCAGCTGGCCCATTCGAACCTGTTCGTCGTGCCGCTCGACTCGGCCGGGGAGCAGTACCGCTACCACCACTTGTTCGGGGACCTGCTCCGAGTCGAGCTCCATCGTCGTGAGCCGGAGCTCGAGCGGATCTTGCACGCTCGCGCCAGCGAGATCTTCTCGGCTCGGGATCAGCCCAACATTGCGATCCAGCACGCGCGGCTCGCCGGCGAGGTCGATCGTGCGGTCGAGCTCGTCTGGCGAAGCGCGCCGGCGTTCCTCGGCACCGGCAGATCTTCGAGCGTCGAGCGCTGGCTGACGCTCTTCACCCGCGAAGAGCTGGCTCGATTCCCGGCCCTCGCCGTCGTCGCCGCCTGGTGTTGCATCAGCACTCGGGAGACGCGACCGATCGGCGACTGGATCGAGTTGGCGCGCCACGGCGATCCCACACTGGTGCTGCCCGGCGGGACACCGCTCGGATCTGCCGTCTCGTTGCTGGAGGCCGTCGCGGCCGAGCAGGGGCTGAAGCACATGGCAGACGCGGCGGCGCGGGCTCATGAGATGGACCAGGACGACAGCTTCTACCGGCCGACTGCGATGTACCTCGAAGGCAGCGCGCTCTTGTTGCTCAGTCGTGCCGACGAGGCACGGGCGCGCCTCGAGACCGCAGCGAACAGCGCCCTTGTCGTGCCCGGCTCTGCATCCTCCGCACTCGCCCAGCTGGCGCTGCTCGCCACTGTCACCCGCTCGTGGGACGAAGCCGGTGCACTGATCGCGCGTGCCCTGCGCCTCGTCGAAGAGCATCATCTCGGTCAGCTGGTGCCACAGGTGTTGGTCTTCGCGGTCGCGGCCTACGTGCGGGCGCACGACGGCGACAGTGTCGGAGCGCGGCACGCGGCGCTCCACGCCCGGCGATTGCTCTCGCTGCTCAACCAGTTCGCAGTGTGGATGGCGATCGAGGCCCGCGTGGTGCTCGGCCGCGTCGAGCTGATGTTGGAGGATCTCGAGGCCGCCCGGGTGATGGCGCAAGAGGCGCGCGACCTGCTGCATCGACTGCCCGACGCCGGGATCCTGCCCGAGCGGATCGACAAGCTGTTCGCGGCGATCGATTCGGGCGCGCAAGCGGCTTCGGAGCTGCGCGCCGCTCCGCTGACGACCGCCGAGCTGCGGGTGCTCGCCTACCTCCCGACCCACCTCAGCTTCCAGGCGATGGCGGAGGATCTGTTCGTCTCGCGCAACACGGTGAAGACCCAGGCGATCTCCATCTACCGCAAGCTCGGGGTGTCCTCGAGAGCTGACGCCGTCGCCCGCGCGCTCGACCTCGGTCTCGTCGAAGCATGAGCCCCGGCGGGAAGCTCGAACTCATCGCGCGCGCATGATGTCCGTGCTGGCGATCGACCCGGTGCCGTGGGCGCGCTCGCAGATGGCGTTCACGCTCGGGTTCCACATCATCCTGGTGCCCCTCGGTGTGTCGTGGGCCGCGATGGTGCTGATCGCGAACTACCGGGCGATAAAGAAGGACGACAACGACGCGCTCGTGCTCGCGCAGCGCTGGTCGAAGTTCATGGCCGTGACCTTCGCGGTGGGCGCAGTGACCGGCACCGTGCTCACGTTCGAGTTCGGCCTGCTGTGGCCGCGGTTCATGGGGAAGTGGGGCGAGGCGTTCGGTGTGCCGTTCGCCGTCGAAGGCCTGTTCTTCTTCACCGAGGCGATCTTCGTGGCCATCTACATCTACGGCTGGAAGCGCCTGAAGCCGTGGCCGCACTTCTGGACCGGGGTGCCGATCGTGATCGCCGGCATCGGCGGGAGCATCTCGGTCGTCGCGGCGAACGCGTGGATGAACGAACCGTCGGGATTCACGCTGAACTCGGCCGGGAAGGTCGTCGAGGTCAACGCGCTCGACGTGATCTTCAACAAGGCGATGCCGTATGAGGCTGCGCACATGGTCGTCGCGGCATACCTCGTCGGTGGGTTCCTCATCGCATCCGTGTACGCGATGGGGATGCTGCGTGGTCGCAACGACCGGTACCACCGTCTCGGGTTCATCATCCCGTTCACGGTCGCGGCACTCGCGACACCGGTCCAGATGGCGGTGGGGGACACGCTGGCGCGGTGGGTGTACCAGAACGAGCCGATCAAGTTCGCGGCCATCGAGATGGTGCCGAAGACCAAGAGCGATGTCCCCGAGACGTTGCTCGGCCACCTGAACTCGGACGGCACGGTCAGCGGCGGGATCCCCATCCCGGGGATGGCGTCGATCCTCTCGGATCCGAAGACGGGGACGAGCACGGTGGTGGAGGGGCGCAACGCGTTTCCCACATCGGACCAGCCCACGATCGCCCAGGTCAACACGGTGCACCTCGCGTGGGACGTGATGATCGGGCTCGGCACGCTGCTCTTCCTGCTGTCCGTCTGGTTCGGGCTCTCCTGGCTCTTCCGCCGTGACCTGCCGAAGACGAGGTGGTTCCTGCGCATCGCCGCGGCTGCCGGCATCCTCTCGGTGGTCACGATGGAGGCCGGCTGGGTCGTCACCGAGGTGGGGCGACAACCTTGGATCGTCTTCGAGCAGATGAGGGTCGAGGATGGCGCGACCACCAACACCGGGGTCTGGATCACGTTCCTCGTGATCGTCGCGGTCTATGTCGTTGTGGGGGTCACGACGATCCTGGTGCTCCGCGGCATGGGCCGGCGCTGGCGTGAAGCGGGGGAGCTCGACGAGACCGAGGTGCCGTACGGGCCGCGTGGCTCGGTGGAGCGCCCGGGCGCCCCGGACGAGGTGCCGGTCGGATGAACCAGAGCGACGCGGTTGCGGTCGTCCTGTTCTTCGGGGTGACCGCGTACGCCCTGTTCGGCGGGGCCGACTTCGGCGCCGGCTTCTGGGATCTGATCGCCGGGGGAGCGGAGCGCGGCGAGCGGCCGCGGGCGATGGTCGACCACTCGATCGGGCCGGTGTGGGAAGCGAACCACGTGTGGCTGATCTTCTGCCTCGTGGTCCTGTGGACCGCGTTCGCCGAGGCCTTCGCCTCGATCACCCTGACGCTGTTCGTGCCGCTCACCCTCGCCGCGCTCGGGATCGTCGCACGCGGGTCGAGCTTCGCGTTCCGCAAGGCGGTGTTCCGCACGCGCGACCGCCGCAACTTCGGTGCCGCGTTCGCGTTCTCGTCGGTCCTCGTGCCGTACTGCATGGGCGCGGTCGCGGGGGCGATCGCGTCCGGGCGGGTGCCGGCCGGCGGGAAGGCTGGCGACCCGTGGGAGAGCTGGATCAACCCGACGTCGATCCTGGGCGGAGTGCTCGCGGTGACCGTGTGCGCGTATCTCTCGGCCGTGTACCTGGTCTGGGACTCCCGGCGGCTCGACGACGCGGAGATGGCCGAGTACTTCCGCCGTCGCGCGGTCGTCGCCGGGGCAGTGGCCGGGATCGTCGCGTTCGTGGGGATCTTCGTGCTGCGATCCGACGCTCGCTACATCTTCGACGGCCTCACGTCGCGTGCACTCCCGCTCGTGATCGTGTCCGCACTCTGCGGCATGGGCTCCTTGTTCCTGCTGGTGCGGGGCGCGAGCCGGGGCGCCCGGCTGCTCTCCATCGGCGCGGTCGCCACGGTCGTGATCGGCTGGGGTGTCGCTCAGTGGCCCTACGTCCTGCCCGAGAGCTTGAAGGTCTCCCAGGCTGCCGCGCCATCAGGCACCCTGACGGCGGTGCTCGTGGTCTTCGTGCTCGCGGCGGTGATCATCCTGCCGTCGCTGGGGCTGCTCTACGTCCTCGATCAGAAGAGCCTGCTGCCCGGCGAAGGGGTCGAGTCGACGAGCACCGGGAACTGACGCCGCGGATCGTCCTGGGTGACACGGCCGGTGGGTGCGCCGCGCGCCGGGTCGCCCTGCAGCGCGACGGCGCCGTCGGGCGCGTACTGGAGGATGTAGGCCTTCCGAACCTCGTCGGTGCGGTTGTAGCCGGTGGCGTGCGGGGTCAGTGACGAGAAGACCACGATGCTCCCGGCGCGCACCGGCACCGGTACCGCGCCTTCCGGGTTCTCGCAGCACTGGAATCCGATCGGCGTGTCGACGTGGGCGACCGTCCCGTTGCGGTGAATCCCGGGGAGCACCTCGACGCAGCCGTTCTCGGGCGTGGCGTCCGTGAGCGCGACCCAACAGGTCAGGTACGCCTGCGGCTCGACGTACGTGTAGCCGTTGTCCTGGTGCCAGAGCACCGGCTCGGAGCTGTGTGCGCGCTTGTAGACCGCCTGGTCCCAATAGAGACGGGCGTCCGGTCCGATGAGGTCATGGCAGAGATCGGCGAAGAGCGGGGCCGCGCAGAAGTCGGCCAACATCGTCGAGCGGGCGGAGACGTGGATCGCGATCGACACGGTGTCGACGCCGGCGATGCTGAACCGGCCGTCGGGTTGGGTGTGGAGGAAGTCGAGCACCTCGCGGTCGAACGGAGCGATCGCCGCATCGAGCGCGGCGATGGTCGTCGGGTCGACCGCGTCTTCGAGCACGAAGAACCCTTGCTCGTCGTACGCCTTCGCCTGCTCCGGCGTCACCGCCCGAAACGGGCCTCGATGCTCGGGCCAGGTGAACCCGGTGTTCCAGGGATGCCGTTCGAGGGGGATCATGCCGCTCCGGTCGTGCGGGTCGCGTGGCCGACCACCGAGGTGCGACCGCTCGTGAGGTTCTCCAC
>JADGON010000223.1 GCA_017882945.1 Acidimicrobiia bacterium
AGTCGGGATCGATCACGCGGTGGCCGCGGTCCCACTTGAAGTAGTTCCAGGTCCAGTTCACGAGCACGACGACCCGGTTGCGAAAGCCGATCAGGAACACGAGGTGCAGGGCGAGCCAGCTCAGCCAGCCGAGCGTGCCCCAGAACCGGATCCCCAACGGGAGCTCGGCGATCGCGGAGCGGCGGCCGATCGTGGCCATGATCCCCTTGTCGGTGTAGTGGAACCGCCGGGTCGAGCGGCCGTGCAGCCGGCGCACGATGTTGCGCGCGGTGCTCCGGCCGGCCTGCATCGCCACGGGCGCGAGCTGAGGGTAGGGCTTCCCGTTGCGCGCCGCGCCAGCCGCGAGATCGCCGATCACGAACACCTCCGGACGCCCTTCGACGCTGAGATCCGGATTGACGATGATCTCGCCCCGGGCGGTGGTGGGAAGCCCGAGCGTGGCAGCGAGCGGGTTGGCCTTCACCCCCGCGGCCCAGATCACCGTGCGCGTGGGAATCGAGGTGCCGTCGGCAAGGCGGACCTCGGTCGTGCCGACCGAGGCGATCGACGTGTCGAGTCGCACCTCCACGCCCCGCAGCTCGAGCTCGACCGCGGCCTCGACCTGCGACTTCGGCGAGAACGCGCCGAGCAGCCGGTCGGTCATCTCGACCAGGATCACCCGCGCCCGGCTGACGTCGAGGTCCTTGAAGTCCTTGGCGAGCACCTTGGCGAAGAGCTCGGCAAGCGCACCGGAGAGCTCGACGCCGGTCGGGCCACCGCCCGCGACGACGAAGGTCAGCGTCCCGTCGTCAGCGAGCGCGGGGTCGGCGCTGGCCGCCTCGAACCGCGCGAGAACGGTGCTGCGAAGCCGGGTCGCGTCGGCCAGCGTCTTGATCGGGATGGCGTGCTCGGCGACCCCGGGGACCCCGAAGTCGCTGCTCACCGCGCCGGCGGCCAGGACCAGGAAGTCGTAGGGAATCGGTGGACCGTGATCCACGAGCACCTCTCGGCGGACGAAGTTCACGTGGGTCACCGAGGCCATCCGCACCTCGATGTTGCGGTCGTCCTGGACGATCCCGCGCAGGTTGGGTGCGATGTCGTCCGGCGCGAGCCCGGCGGTGGCGACCTGGTACAGCAGCGGGGAGAACGTGTGGAAGTTGTGCCGGTCGACGATCGTGACGGCGACCGGTGCGCGTGCCAGGGCCCGCGCCGCGCTGATGCCCCCGAAGCCCCCGCCGACGATCACGACGCGCGACGTTCGCATCTCGCCTTCAGTCGTTGGGCGCGCCGCGTTCGGCGAGACCGCGGACGTAGGCAGCTTGGCCGGCGTGCTGGAGGTCGTCGCAGATCACGCTGACCAGGCGGATTCCGAGTGACACCGGCGGGTCCCACGACTGGTCGACGATCCGGTCGAGGTCGGCCTCCTTCACCGTGCCGAGGTAGGTGACGGTTTGCGCATGCACCGCGTCGTAGTACCCGGTGAGCAGCGCACCGGACTCGACCTGCACCTCGGCCACCTCGTCGGGATCCTGTCCGTAGCCGGTGGCGGACGCATCGAACGGCAGCGAGAAGCGCCGCGACCAACCCTGTGCGGTCCACACCTGCTCGATGCCGGCGACGTCCGCGATGTGGTCGTCCTGGATGCGGGTGAGGTGCCACACGAGCCAGGCGATCGAGTTCGCGCCCGGCCCCGGGCGGTAGGCCAGCTGCTCGGGCGTCAGACCCCCGACGGCCGCGTGAACGACGCCCTGGATCCGGTCGAACGCGTCCTCGAGCACAGCCTGCGTCACATCCACGACTACTTCCCGTTCAGTCGCTCGATGACCGGGGTCATGGTCTCCACGCTGTCGTCGTTGCACACGTAGTACGACAGCTGCCAGCGGTCGCGGCGCTCCTCGAGCGTCTCGACGATCTCGTCGACCGTCCCGAGCAGCACGTACGGGCTCGAGAGCACTGCCTCCGGTCCGGCGGCTTCGACGCCCTCGCCGGGTTCGAGCCCACCCGCGATCGACTCGGCCAGGCTGACGCGGTCATCGGTGATCACGACGAACGGCGCGACGATCGACAGCTCGAGATCGTCGAACCGGGGCCCCGCCGAATCGCGGATCCAGCCGACCTTGCGGTCCGTCGCCTCGGCGGTGGCGTCGCCGACGTTCTGGTCGGCCCACGCCTCGTTGCTGCGCTTGACCGGGTTGATGCCGATGATGTCGGCCTCGCGAGCCCCGAATCGCAGCAGCCGCTCGCCGCCGGCGCCGATCATGATCGGTGGGTGCGGACGCTGCGTCGGCTTCGGCAGGCCGTCGTGGCCGGTGATGGTGTAGTGCTCACCCGCGAAGTCGAACGGCCCGTCGCCGAACAGTCCCTTCAAGATCCGCACCCCTTCGATCATGCGGGACACGCGCGTACCGGGTGGGTCGAACGGCATGCCGGCCTGCTCGTAGTCCGGCGCCATCCACCCGGCGCCGATGCCGACGTCGACCCGACCGCCCGAGAGGACGTCGATCGTGGCCAGCTCCTTGGCCAGCACCACGGGGTGGCGGTAGTCGTTGTCGAACACCAGGCAGCCGACGCGCAGGGTCTCGGTCGCGGCTGCGGCCGCCGCCATTGCCGCGATCGGGGCGAGCTGGTCGTCGAAGTGGTCCCGCAGCAACAGGGTCGAGAACCCGAGATCCTCGTAGCGGCGGGCCTCGGCGGCCCAGGTCTTGCCGTCCGGGGCGCTCGAGGTGTGCACGGCGAAGCGGAACTTGCGTGGATGGGCCAAGGGGACCTCCGGGGTGCAGCGTTCCCCGACTCTACGATGGAACCGGATGTGGCTCGACTGGCACTGGGCGGTGGGCTTCGCCGCCGTGCTCGGCGGCGCGGGTGTCGTTGCGCGGGGCTCGTCGATCGCCTGGGTCAGGAGCGCGGGCGCATTTGCTCGCGAGACCGCGCTGGTGTTGGCCCTCTACGCGGTGTGGAACTACGCGGGCCGGCAGTCGGTCGTCCACGTCAACGAAGCGTTCGCCAACGGGCGCCGGGTGTGGGACGTCGAGCGCTTCCTCCACCTCCCGAGCGAGGACTCGTTCGAGCACGCGTTGCTCCCTTCGGTGGCGCTCGTGCGCTTCTTCAACGTGTACTACGCGGTGGCTCATGTACCGGCCTTGCTCGCGTGTCTCGTGTGGTTGTTCGTCGTTCGCCGCGCGCACTACCCGAGCATGCGGACGACGCTCGCGATCGCTACGGGCGCGTGCCTGGTCGTGCAGCTCGTACCCGTCGCGCCACCGCGCATGTATCCGGGGCTGGGCTTCGTCGACGCCGGCGCGGTGTACGGACCATCGGTCTACGGCAAGGTCGGCACCGGCATCGCGGACCAGCTCTCCGCGATGCCGTCGGTCCACGTCGCGTGGGCTGCGCTCGTCGCGCTCGCCGTGATCGTCGCCGGGACCAGTCGGTGGCGGTACTGGATCCTGGCCCACCCTGCGCTCACCGTGGTCGCCGTCACCGCGACCGCGAACCACTGGTGGCTCGACGGCATCGTCGCGCTCGTCATCCTGTTCGCAGCGTGGGGGATCGACCGTGCCGCGCGGCCCGCCTTGGCGCGGGTTCGCGCGCGCGCGATGGCCGCGCCGGCACTCGCATTCGACCCGGATCCCGATCGGCTCCCGACCCCGGTGTAGCGACTGATCTCAGGAGACCGATCTCAGGAGAGACCGGCGAGGCCCTGTCCCCGCCCAGATCTACCGGCGTCGGCGCTTTCGCCACAAGGTGCGTACGAGATCCGGCATGATCTGTTCATGTCCGAGAACCTGGCGCTTCTGGGCGCGTACAGCGATGCAATGTTCCGGGGCGACGAGCAGGCGGTCTTCGAGTTCTGGTCGGAGGACTTCGTCAGCCACGTCACCGAGCGGGTCAACCCGGCGATGGTCGGCACCGACATCCGCGGCGAAGAGCTGAAGTGGTGGACGCAGGTGCGCAACGCGTTCCCCGACATGGTGTTCACCGTCGATCTGCTGATCGAGTCCGACGACCTCGTGGTGTCCAACTGGACCGTGCGCGGCACCCACACCGGCACGGCGTTCTACGCCGTCGAGCCGAGCGGGGAACCGGTGATCATCAACGGCACCGCGATCCTGCGCATCCGCGACGGGAAGGTCGTCGAGCACTGGGGCGGTCCCCACTGCCAGGACGGTCTCGGCCTGCGGCCCAGAACCCCTGACCACTCGGACCGTTCCGAGCTCCGAACCTGACCACCGGATTCGCTCCGCATGGTGTCGAGCACGGGTCGGGGTCGGACCGCGCTGGTGGGTCAGCTGCCGGAGAAGTCTCCGACCGCGGGGATCTTCGCCGGGGCCTTGCCGATCACGATCGCGATCTCCTTGAAGTTCGTGAGCGGGATCGATTGCGGATCTCCGGTGAACTGCTTCCCGTCGACGTAGATCCCCACCGGCGTCGCGGGCAGGCAGTAGGTCGCGACGCAGTTGGCATTGAGCGTCACGCCCCACTCGATGAAGAGCTGGCCGAGTGTGTTGTCGACGTCCGTCGCCGACTCGGTGTGGAGGACGCCGGTCACGTCGTGCGTGTGCAGCGGTGAGATGCACGGCTGATCGCACGGCACCGTGATCCCGCCGTACGCGGGCTGACCGTCGGCCGTGCCGGTGTGCACCTTGGGGTCTTTGGGGTTGATGCCGATCCCACCCGGAACGAGGATGTGCCGACCGTTGATGAACACGTCGAGATGCGAGTGCACGTGGTGCTCGAGCCGTTCCGCCGTCTCGGGGACGAGCCCTGCGGCACGAGCCCGGGCCATCGGGTCCGGCGGCGCCGGCCAGGGGATCTGGGCACTGGCTTTCCCGGAACCCGACGCGGCCTTGGGGTTCGAGCCGCCCGACGACGAGCACCCCGTCGCGAGCACGAGGAGCACGACAGCGAGCACGCTGACCAACAACAGCTTCGAGGCACGATGCACACCGCATTCTGACCCTGATGCTCCGCCGTGGGGTGTCATGCCGCACGGCCGACCGCAGGTGGTTCGAGTCTTCGCTTTCCGGTGACCGGGTCCGGCGGGCCGAGCTGCCAGCCCTGGGTCTTTCGGGTGTGGTGGGTGGAGCAGAGCCAGGTGAGGTTCTTCCAGGCGGTCGGGCCCTTCTTGGCGAAGTCGACTTCGCAGTGGTCGAGCTCGAGGTACTCGCGTCCGGAGCACCCTTCAACGCTGCATTCGCGGCCGGAGACGATCATCGCGGTGCGGAGCTCGGCCGGGATGTGCCGGCCGAAGTGCGCCACGGTGGTGATGTCCTTGCCCTTCTTGACGATTGCGGTCACGAATGCCTCACCCAAGAGACCGCGGACCCACTCGACGCTGACCGGTCCGACCCCGGGGATCTCGCAGCGCTCGCCGCCAATCGCGTTCCCGCGGACGAGTGCTTCGTGGTCGACGACGATGTGCGTCGTGTACCCGCCCGAGTTCGCCGCCGCGGGATCGCCCGTCACTGCATCGGCGAACGCGTCCGCCGCGTAGGCGTCCTGGCGTTCGTGCGCGGCGGCCGACCGTGCGTCCCGGAAACGTCGTCGGGTGCCTGCTTCGATCACCGACTTGATCCGGCCGCCGACTTCAGGGGTGACCTTGAAGTGTCCTTCGACCATCCCGTCAGGTGAGGGCCACATCTGAAACGACCTCGACGCATGCTGGCGCTTCGACCGCGCCGCCTGGTCTTCCTGCCGGGCCCGCATGGCGATGCACTCGTCGCGCAACGGAACCAAGCCCTTCGCGGCAGCCTTCAGCAGATCCCGTTCGACCGAAGGGTCATCGCCCGCGACCGCGACGATCAGATCGGCCTGCCGAGCTGACAGCCGCCCGGCGCGCACCGCGGCATCGGTCGCAGGCAGCGTTTCGAGCTTCGCGGCCGTCTCGATCGCGCGCTTCGCCTCACCCGAGCCGACACCGACCAGGCGAGTACACAGCTCTGCCGCGTTGCGGTCG
>JADGON010000224.1 GCA_017882945.1 Acidimicrobiia bacterium
AGGATGCCGAGCGCGTCGGCGAGGCCGATGCGACACGCCTCGGTGAGCCACAGGCGCGCCTGCGTCAACGCGGTGTCGTCCGTGATCACGCGGCAGTCGCGGTAGAAGCCGTGGTAACGGGAGGCGAAGTCGCGCACCCAGGTCGCGACCCGGTGCGGCGCGCGCATCACCGCGGCGCGCTGGAGCACTTCGGGATACTCGGCGAGCGCGCGCAAGAGGTCGAGCTCGCGCTCGTGCACGAGCAACGAGAGATCGGAGGCTTCGAGTGGTCCACGCACGACGCCGCGCTCGGTGGCCTTGCGCGCGATCGAGGAGACGCGCGCGTGCGCGTACTGCACGTAGTAGACGGGGTTCTCCATCGACTGCGACGTCACGATGTCGAGGTCGAAGGTCTGCGTCGTGTCGATGCTCTGGAGCAGGAAGGTCAGCCGGGCGACGTCAGGGTCGACCTCGTCGAGGATGTCCGAGAGCGTGATGATGTTCCCGGTGCGCTTGGAGAGCCGCACCGTCTCGCCGTCGCGCACCAACGTGACGAACTGGCCGAGGATGACCTCGGGCTCGGGATCGTCGGCCGTTCCGATCCCGAGTGCCTGCATGCCGACCTGGACCGACTTGACCTGACCGTGGTGGTCGGCGCCCCAGATGTCGATCAGGTGCTCCCAGCCCCGTTCGACCTTGTCGCGGTGATACGCGAGATCGTTGAGGAGATAGGTGGTGTTGCCATCGGACTTCACGAGCACCCGGTCGCGCTGATCCCCGAGGTCCTCGGCACGAAGCCACAGGGCTCCATCCTTCTCGTAGGTCAAACCTGCGGAGCGCAGGTGCTCGAGCACCGCACCGACCTTGCCCTGCTCGTGCAGCGTCCGCTCCGAGAACCACGTGTCGAAGTGCACCCCGATCCGGCCCAGGTCGTCGCGCAGCGTCCCGACCACCTCGTGCAGGCCCCACTCCCGCGCGACGTCCTCGGTGACCTCGTCACCGAGCTCGGCGCGCAGCCGCTCCCCCATCTCCACGAGATAGGCACCCTGGTAACCGTCCTCGGGGAGGGGAGTGCCCGAGTAGCGGGCGAAGAGCGACGCCCCGAAGGTCGCAAGCTGGTTCCCCGCGTCGTTGAGGTAGTACTCCCGGTGCACGATGGCACCCTGCGCCGCAAGGAGGTTGGCGATCGCGTCGCCGACCGCGACCCAGCGACCACCTCCCGCGTGGAGCGGGCCGGTCGGGTTCACCGATACGAACTCGAGGTTGACGCGCAACCCGTCATAGGTGTTCCCTCGGCCGTACTCGTCACCGGCCGCGACGACCGCGGTCAGGACGTCGTGCAGCCAGGTCGGCGAGAGGAAGAAGTTGAGAAAGCCCGGGCCCGCGACCTCGATGCGCTCGACGTGGCGCGGCGGCGTGACATCGAGTGCGCGCAGGATCCGCTCGGCGATCTCGGTCCCGCGGGCACCCACCTCCTTCTGGAGCCCGAGCGCGACGTTCGACTGGAAGTCACCGTGCTCGCGGCTCGTCGCCGGCGTGACCTCGAGGCGCTTGGGCTCGGGCAATCCCGCCGCGTCGAGGGCCGCACGCAGTGCCGCGGTGAGCTCGTCGGCGATCACCGGCGTCCAACAAGGAAGTCCGGCGCGAGGACGATCGCGGGGTTGGGCGGCAACTGATTCGGGGACAACGTGGGGACCCTTGGGGAGGGCGGATCGGAGCGTCACGGTGCGTGGTCGTCGAGCGCGCGAGCAAGAATCAGCATCGCACACTGCGCCTGGGTCACCCGGCCCTTTCCGGCCCCAACTGCTGCGGGCACGCTCTGTGGCCACTAATGTGCAGATCCGGGCGGTTCCGCCGGTTACTCGGACATATGGGGCAGTACGGCATGGGATTCGCATGTCGGTCAAGGGAGGAAGCACGTGAGGCGACAAGGAGGTCTCGGCCGCGGCCTGGCGGAGCTCCTCCCCGACGCGAAGGATCCGCAGCCGCACCCCGTCGAACACCACTTCCCACGACTCCCCGGCATCAGCACCTCCGAGAGCACCGATCCATCCGGGGAACCGAGCGACACCACCGACGGAACCGGCACCAGGGACGAGGCATCGACGGGCGTGGGTGGGTTGGGGCACGAGGAGACGGACGTGGCAGACCTGGGGACTGAGCTCGTGGCCGAGCTCGCCACCAATCAGTCGGGCCTCGCGATCATCTACCGCGCGCTCGACGGGCTCGTCGAGCAGTACGCGCTGCACGACGCCGCGGTCGTCATCGACGAATCCGGGTTGGGCCGCCAGGTCTTCCGGGCCGCGCGCAAGCCGCTCGACGACCCCGGTGGCGAGGCGCTGCTCGACGCCGAGCCGGGCCTCTACACCGACCCGCCGCTCGAAGCCGCCGCGGTCGACGCGTCGCTGCTCACCAGCCTCTGCGTGGTCGCCCTGCGGATGGAAGTGCTCCGCTACGACTCCTGGCACGACCCCCTGACCGGCCTCTTCGACCGGCGCAGCTTCGACCGCCTCCTCGAGATGTCCGTGGCTCGCAGCCTGCGGTACCACTGGCCGTTCACCCTCGTCGTCATCGACCTCGACGGCCTCAAGGAGATCAACGACGGGCAGGGTCACGCGGCGGGTGACGCGGCGTTGCAGGCGCTCAGTGAGCGGTTCCGCCGGGTCTTGCGCTTCGGTGACAACGCGGCCCGCATCGGTGGTGACGAGTTCGCGGTGATCCTGCCGAACACGGATCCCGACGACGTCCCGATGCTGCTCGAGCGCATCGGCTCGTCCCAGCTCGGCGACCGTCCATGCCCCGCATTCTCCTACGGCGTCGCGCAGTGCCCGTCCGAAGCCGATGACATGGAAGACCTGTTCAAGCTCGCGGACTCGCGGCTGTACGAAGCCAAGAAGGCCCGCCGGTGAACGTCGACGATCTCGAGCTCGAGCTCCGCAAGCTCCCCGGCGTGCGCGCCGCGGGGTTCACCGAACGCGACGACGTCCTGCTGATCCAGCTGCAGGTGAGCGGGGACACGCCCCCTCCCAACCTCCCGCTGCAGGCCACGCGCATCGCCTACCGCCACTCGGAGAAGCCGGTCGCGCTCGAGGTCGTGCGTTGGCGGGTCTCACCCGAGCCGCGTGACAGCGTGGCGCCGGCGTTCTCACCGCTCGAAGGTGCGCTCGGCAGCATGGCCGGCATCGAGCCGATCGACGAGTCGCTCGAGCCGGAAGCGCGCCGGACCACGGACGAGTCGGACGCCGCGGGCGGCGAGTCGGAAGCGACGGCTCCGAGCACCGTCATCGCGCCTGCCGCGGCGCCCGCGCCGCGCGACCAGCGCGTCCGGCTCCTCGCGGTGCTGACGTTCCCGGACACCGATGAGCTCGAGGTCCACCTGACGTTCGAGGGTCGCCGCATCATCGGGCGGGCAGTCGCGAGCAACGGGATCCTCGGTGTCGTCGAGGCCATGGTCGACGGGCTCCGCGTGTTCGTTCCCCAGCTCGAGTACACGCCCTCCTGGGCGCGCGTGCTCGACGACGACCGCGGCGACGTCCACCTGGTCGCCTGCGAGCTGCTCGCACCCGACCTCTCGCGCCGGCTCGGCGTCGCGTCCGGCGCCAGCGCGATCGAGGCCGCGGCGCGTGCGACCCTGCACGCACTCAACCGGTCCATCTCCAAGCACCTCGCCAGCGGTACCGGCGCAGCCTGACCCGTCGCCGCGACGGCCCGCGCCGGCGGAACGACGTGGTTGCCGCCCTGCACTCGGCCCCGATCGGCGGCGACGGCCTCCACTACGCTGGCCCCTCGCCGTCGAGCAGTCTCGGCGGTACCCGCCCTCGTAGCTCAGCGGATAGAGCATCGGCCTCCGGAGCCGTGTGCGCAGGTTCGAGTCCTGCCGAGGGCGCCACGCATCGCCCCAG
>JADGON010000225.1 GCA_017882945.1 Acidimicrobiia bacterium
CGCGCCTACGAGCTGGCGGTCACGCTCCGGAAGCAGTGAGCCGTTCGACGCACGGAACGCAGACGAGCTTGTTCTCGAACTCGCGCAGCTCGGTGTCCGGCGCGGTCGCACCGCAGAACACGCAGCGCTGTGCCACCTTCTCGAGGATGATGCGCTGCTCCTCGACCGAGATCTCGATGAGATCGCCCACGCGGATCTCCAGCTGCTTGCGCAGCTCGGCGGGGAGCACGACCCGACCCAGCTGGTCGACCTTCCGGGACACACCAGAGCTCAACGAGCCTTCTCTCCCACGATCCCCTCGGCCGATCGGGTCAAGTATCGCTGATCGGGCGGGCGAGGACGGTCTCAATCCGACCAGTGACGCCGGGACGGGTCGGTATCGTAGGCCCGGTGGCGCAGCCCTTCTTCGTGACGACACCGATCTACTACGTGAACGACGTACCCCACATCGGGCACTCGTACACGACCGTCGTCGCGGACGTCCTGGCCCGGTGGCGCCGCCTCTGGGGTGACGACGTGGTGTTCCTCACCGGCACCGACGAGCATGGCCTCAAGGTCCAGCGTGCCGCCGAGGAACGGGGTGTGACCCCGCTCGAATGGGCCGACCAGACGAGCGAGCGGTTCCGGGAGACCTGGAAGCTGCTCGACATCACGAACACCGACTTCATCCGCACCACCGAGCCTCGGCACCGGGTCGGCGTGCAGCAGTTCCTCCAGCGGGTGTACGACAACGGTGACATCGAGCTCGACACCTACGAGGGCCTCTACTGCGTGGCCTGCGAGCTCTACTACACCGAGGCCGACCTGGTGGACGGCAGCTGCCCGATCCACGGCACCCCCGTGGACCGGGTGACGGAGGAGAACTACTTCTTCCGGCTCTCGCGCTACGAGGGCCGCCTGCTCGAGCACTACACCGCACATCCCGAGGCGATCGAGCCCGCCGGGAAGCGCAGCGAGGTGCTCGGGCTCATCAAGCAGGGACTGCTCGACTTCTCGGTCAGCCGCACGTCGATCACGTGGGGGATCCCGCTGCCGTGGGACCCGGAGCACGTGACGTACGTGTGGTTCGACGCGCTCGTGAACTACTGCACCGCAGTCGGCTACGGCAGCGATCCCGAGCGGTTCGCGCGCTTCTGGCCGGTCGACTACCACCTGATCGGCAAGGACATCCTCCGCCAGCACGCCGTGTACTGGCCCGCGATGCTCATGGCGGCCGGTGAAGCTCCGCCCCGGCACGTGTTCGCCCACGGATTCCTGCTCGTCGGCGGCGAGAAGATGAGCAAGACCCGCATGAACCAGATCGCGCCCGCGGATCTCGTGGCGGAGTTCGGTGTCGACGGGTTCCGTTACCACTTCATCGCGGATCAACGCTTCGGCCCCGACGGCGACTTCAGCTACGAAGCGATGGTCGCGCGGTACAACAGCGATCTCGCGAACAACTTCGGCAACCTTGCCAGCCGGGTGCTGAACATGGCGACGAACTACGTCGGTGGTACGACGCCGGATGCGCGCGAAGACGGAACGTTGGTGGAGTCGTCACGCGCCGCGCTCGACGGCTTGCGCGACTGCCTCGACCAGCTCGATTTCTCGGGTGGCTTCGGCGCGGTCTGGCAGCTGATCAAGGATGCGAACGCGTACATCGAAGATCGTCAGCCGTGGGTGCTGCACAAGGCCGGCGACGCGGCGACCACCGCCGCGGTGCTCGGGGATTGTCTCGAGGCACTCCGGATCGTGGCGTTGCTGGCGTCGCCGGTCATCCCGCACGCGGCCGCCGAGCTCTGGCGCCGGCTCGGGCTCGACGGCGCGCCGGAGGACCAGCGGCTTCCCGGTGCCGCGGCCTGGGGGAGCGCCGACACCGAGGGCAACCGCCTCGAGAAGGGTGCGTCGCTCTTCCCCCGCATCGACCGCCCGTGACCCCCGCGATCCCCATTCCCCCGTTGGTTGCAGCCGTGGCGGCTCCCGCCGGAAGCGCAACCAACGGCGGGGTCCTTCGGGCGAGATGATGTGGGTCGACAGCCACTGCCATCTGCCTGCGGACGCCGCAGAGGCAGGCCGGATCCTCGAACGGGCCCGGAGCGGCGGGGTGGAGTGGTTGGTCTGCGTCGGGACCGATCTCGAGACCTCCCGAGCGGCCGTCGCCCACGCCGGGCGCCACGACGACGTGCACGCCACCGTCGGGCTGCATCCGCACGACGCCGACCGGCTCGAGGACGAGTGGGCCGCTCTCGTCGAGCTGGCGAACGACCCGCACGTCGTCGCCATCGGTGAGGCGGGCTTCGACCTCCACTACCTGCACTCGCCACTCGAAGACCAGGAGGCCGCGTTCCGCGCGCAGATCCAGCTCGCCCACGCGACGGACCGCGCGCTTGTCATCCACTCGCGCGAAGCGTGGGATCACACGTTCCGCGTGCTCGAAGAAGAAGGCGTTCCACCGCGCACGGTGTTCCATTGCTTCACGGGCGGGCCCGACGAAGCGCGACGCGCGCTCGAGCTCGGGACCTACATCTCGTTCAGCGGGATCGTCACCTTCAAGAGCGCCGACGATGTGCGCGCGGCAGCCGAGCTCGCGCCGCTTGACCGCGTGCTCGTCGAGACCGACGCGCCGTACCTCACGCCCGTGCCGCATCGCGGGAGCACGAACGAGAGCGCGTTCGTCGCGCTGGTGGGTGCAGGCGTTGCTGCCGCGCGTGACGAACCCGTCGCCGCGATCGCGGACGCGACCCGCGCGACCGCGGCGGCGGTCTTCCTTCCCTGATCGGTTGCTGACCCGGTCGGTGGCGACCGGACCGGCATGAATCCCCTGGTCCTGGGAGATTCTGGTAGCCGGATTGACCCCCCGACGAGGGCGTCGGTACGTTCCGGCCTTCCCCGTGCGCGACCCGAATGTCGGCGCGGGGGCAAGGCGGAGTACACGCAAGGCGGAGTGCACGGGAGGCGGACCCGATCGCCGAACACGGAGTTCGGAGACCGGCGCGACACGCGCACGGTCATAACCACGACGCTCGAGCGCGGCACTACGCGCTCCGAGCCGTTCGTCCGTCGCCCGCGCGCGTCGAAGCACCCGAGCCCGACGTGTGGCTTCCGATCCTCGGCATCACCGGCGAGCTCGAAGCGCTCGACATCACCGCCGAGCTCGAGCACCTGGACCTCGAAGCGGGTCGCGCCGACTTCACCGCCGAGCTCGCCATCATCGAGACCGAGTTCTGGAGCTCCGCGCCGCGCCGGCTCGAGGAGGCCGTGGCCCGCATCCGCTTCGTCGAGCCGGTCGAGCCCGAGCTCCCGGTGCCCACCGACCTCGTGGTGCCGCTGGACCTCGTGGCGCCGGCCGACCGCGTCGCACCGATCACCGAACCCGCGCCCGAAGCCGAGGCCGAGCGGATCGGGCTCCGCCTCCGGATCGGCCGGACCATCGCCGGCATCGACCTCCGGACCCGGTTCGTCGGCACGATCCTGGTGATCGCGCTGGTGGGCGCCTTCGCGACGGTGTTCCCGAGCGTGGTGGGAGCTTCCGTGCCCCAGCGCTACGTCACCATCACGCTCGACGGGCGCACGGTGGCCCGCACCGTCCGGGCCGAATCGGTCGCCAACGTGCTCGCGATGGAGGGCATCGTCGTGCGTCCGGGTGACCGGGTCGTCCCCGCGCCGGGCACCGAGCTGCGCGAGGGGATGCACATCCGGGTGCTCCGCTCGTTCCCCGTCGACGTCGAGGTCGACGGCGCGGTCACGACCGTGCGCACCACCGCGCGCTCACAGGCCGCGCTGCGTCGCGAGCTCGGAATCCCTCGGACGCTCGTCGCCCGCTCCGGTCCGCTCGCCGCGGGAACCACGATCGCGTTCCGCACGCCGCACGACGTCACGCTCGAAGCTGACGGCCGCGCGTTCACCTCGCGGCACACCACCGCGCTCGACGTCGCCGCCTTGCTCACCGAGCAGGGCGTGCAGCTCGGTCCGCGCGACGAAGTGATGCCCGCGCCCAGCACGCGTCTCGCTGACGGGATGCACGTGCAGGTGCTGCGTCTCTCCGACGATCAGGTCGCGGAGCGGTTCGCCGTGCCGTTCACCGTTGAGATGCGCGACGACCCGAACCTGCCCGTCGGTCAGTCGAAGATGATCCAAGCCGGTGTCCCCGGGCTCCGGCGCGATCTGTTCCGCATCACGAAGCGCGCCGACGGAACCGTCGTCGCCGGGGACCCGGTCGGCTCCGAGCTGCTCGTGCCGCCGGTGGCGCTGGTGATCGTCAAGGGGACCCAGCCGATCGTGCCGGCGGCGACCGGTTCGGCGACCTGGTACGGGACGGCCCCCGGGCGCGGGACCTGCGCCCACCTGTCGCTCAAGTTCGGCACGATCGTGACCCTGACGAACATGGCGACGGGCGCGACCGCGCAGTGCCGGGTGGCGGACCGGGGCCCTGAGGCCTGGACCGGGCACATCATCGACCTGGCCCCGGACGTGTTCCGCCGGCTCGCCCCGCTGAGTCAGGGCGTCATCGCCCGGCTGGGCCTCTCGTACTGAGCCCGACGCCGGCGGGAGCCGGCGGTCCGGGCCCGACCTGCGAGCATGGCCGGGTGGCTCTGCTGACTCCCGCGTCGATCACCGAGCTGCTCGATCGCCACGACCTGCGGCCCAGCCGGGCCCTCGGCCAGCACTTCCTCGCAGATCCGAACACCGCGCGGCGGATCGTGCGGCTCGGCGCGGTGGAGGCCGGCGATCAGGTCCTCGAGATCGGGCCCGGCGTCGGGTCGCTCACCGTCGCCCTCGCGGAGGCGGGTGCGTCCGTGACCGCGCTCGAGCTCGACCGGCACATGATCCCCGCGCTCGAAGAGGTGGTCGCGGGCCTGCCCGAGGTGCGCGTCGTCCAGGGGGACGCGCTCGATGTGGACCTCAACGCGCTCCTCGCCGCGCGGCCCGGAGCGTGGAAGCTCGTCGCCAACCTTCCCTACAACCTCGCGACGCCGATGGTGGCGCGCGTGCTCGACGAGGTTCCGGCCGTCACCTCGCTGCTCGTCATGGTGCAG
>JADGON010000226.1 GCA_017882945.1 Acidimicrobiia bacterium
CTTGAGGACCGGACCATGGCTGCGGAACACGATGTAGCGGTATCCAAGATAGGCGTTCAGCACGGCGATCGGCCATGCCAACATCACCACGACGAGGTAGGGGAGGTAGTCGCCTAGCAGATACTGCATGAGCGCCCAGGCGCCGTACCCGAAGACCGTATTCCAGCCACCAACCACGAGGTAGAGCACCTGCTCCCGGCGGCGGAAGTAGAACCTGACCGGTGGTCCAAGGGCGGGATGATCTCGCAGCCCATCGAGGTGCTTCTCGAATCTGGTCGATGTCCTGTACGCCGTCGGCTGCATGTGCGCAATGCTACCCCTCAGCGTTGTCGCCGACTGTCCGCGTTGGCGCCGATCCCCGCGAGTCCGGGCCAGACGAGCCGGATGCGGCTCAATCGGGGCGGCAACCGTCAGCTCCGCCGAGCTCTCCACGTTATCGCCCGGCCACCCCTCTAGAGCTAGACCATGCCGAGGCGATACCGCACCGCACGACCGCGGCGCGGCCCGGCGAGAGTCAGGCGACCGTCTCGCAAGAGCTGGCCGAGGATGCGGCTGGCCCGATCTGGAGTCACGTCGAGTAGCCTCACGGCGTCGTCACGGCTGATCTCGCGACTCTCATCAAGAAAGGCGCGTACGAAGGCCCAGTGCTCATCGAGGGTCGAGCGCCGGTAGTTCACTCGCGAGCCGAGTTGTGTCCGAGTGGCACGAGTCAGACGGAACGAGCGACTGCGATCAAGAAGACGCTCGATCGCACCCACCTGCTCGAGCCTCGCCAGGATCTCCATCGCATCACCAACCGTTCTCTGCGCGACGAAAGCAAGCTCCTCGGGCCGAAGCGGGGTGGACCGCAGAAGTTCACGGATTGCGATGACGGCGGCCGCGTCCCGACCGAGTCGTTCGTCGCGTGATTCCAGGTCATCGAAGAAGGCGCGCAGGCCGGCGTCAGGGCGGCCCCCGGCCAGGCGGACGACGACATCGCCAGCATCCTCGATGATCTCCGGTGGCGGATGCCCGTCTCGGAGCATGGTGCGATACATCGTGGTGATCCCCACGCCTTCTCGTTCCGCGACGCCGAGGGCGCGGAGTGCGCGGGCGAGTGCTTCGTTTCTCGGACGAGAGGGGGTCGCGAGGAGTCTTCCAATAGACACGTTTGCCGGTAGTCCGCCAGGAGACCGAACCTTGAATGCGCTGCTCGGCGACCCCGTCGCGATCGCGACGACAGTGAGCCGGTCGAGCTGGTAGTCGCGATGCATGATCGCGTTGACGAGTGCCTCCCGATAGGCCGCGTCGGGCACCGACCGAAGCTCGCGGCGAGTCCCCCCGACGATGACCGGTTGGCTCTCCGGAAACGCTACGGTGTCGAGGAGTACGAACGCCTCATCGAGAACCGGCAGTATCGGGGCCGCGCGCAGCAGATGCTGGCGCGACGGCAACCCCTCGGCGTCGGTGATGAGGAGTTGAAGCTGATCTGCGGACGGCTCGAACGAGGCGAGGAGAAGGGCTCCTGCTCGACTGAGTTCAGGGTCATCGGTATCGTCGAGCACGACGCCCATTCGGCTTGCCAGCTCCCGGTCGGTGTCGGGTGCCGCCCCGCGCCGTTCCTGATACCGCCTTCTGGCGGACCGGAGCGCGACCGGGTCGGCGGCCGAGAGCCGAATACCGGACGGCTCGGCCGTCCAGTCGAACCCGCGACGGTCCTCGAGGAGTCGCCTCGCATCGTCGCCCGAGACCTCGACGCAGTCCGTGCCACGCCGCATGCGGAGCTTGCCACCCGCCCGGATCTCCTCGAGCGCCGGTGGGACGTTGATGAGGTAGAGGCGGGGACCGAACGACGTGATCTCCTCGATCTCGTCCACCGAGTAGCGCGGTGACGTCAGCGACCAGATCCGCTCTCGCAACCAGCCGAGGTCCAGGAACGTGCCGATGAGCGCGGTGGGGCCTGAACCCTTGTCGTCCACGCCGACGATGAGGATGCCACCAGCACGCGAGTTCGCGAGGCATGCCACCTCAACGGCGAGACCCTCGGCCGCGGGAGCATGTTGTGGGTCGATTGGCGTCCTGGCCCCGCCTCGGAGCACCGTCCCCGCCTCCTCTTTGAAGTCGACCATCTCGTCCTCGACGTCGGCGGCGCGCGCGCCAGCCGCAACTCGAGCGATCGCGTTGAGGGCGGTCTGGCGGCGAATAGCGGCGGTCGTCATTGGAGTAATATAGGGCTTGTATGGCAACCACGCAAGACCTATATTATCGAACTGCACCTTCACGTCACGATCCGTGCGGGCTCCGATGCCCTGCTATCGTGAGTCGCAGCCATGCCAGAGGGATCGACCATCACTGACGAGCAAGCTGATCTGGAAGGCTCCGGCGTCCCCGACGAGATCTACCGGCGACGTTTCCCGGAGGGCGGTCACCGGGAGAAGCTGGCGTTGTGGCGGGTGTTGGCGCCGTACCTGGACCGCCTGATCCCGCCGGGGCCCGTGCTGGACATCGCCTGCGACCGGGGCTACTTCATCGCCAACGTGGCTCGGGCCGAGCGCTGGGCGACGGATCTCCGGGACACCGCGGGCGAGCTTCCGCCCGACGTCCGGTTCGTCCAGGCGAACGGCCTGGAGCTGGCAGGCGTCCTGCCCGCCGGGCACTTCGCCGGCGTGTTCATGAGCAACTACCTCGAGCACCTGGCGACAAGCGGCGACGTGCTGCGCCAGCTGGAGGTTGCCCGCGCCCTGCTGAGGCCGAATGGGCGCGTGGTCGTGCTTCAGCCGAACATCCGGCTCGTCGGCGGGGCCTACTGGGACTTCATCGATCACCACGTTGCGCTCACCGAGCGCAGCCTCGTGGAGGCGGCCGAGCTGGCCGGGCTACGAACGATCGAAGTCCGGACGCGGTTCCTGCCGTACTCCACGAAGAGCCGCCTGCCGAAGCACCCCGCCCTCGTCCGCGCCTACCTGGCGTTCCCGCCCGCGTGGCGGCTCCTGGGGAAGCAGACGCTCTACATCGGCGAGCGTCCCGGGTGAGCACCGGCGGCTCCGCAGGCGGACTCCGCATTCGGGGCCTGATCGTGGTCGGGATCGTCTCGAGCTGCGTTGCGATCGCGCTTCTCATCGCGGCCGTGGATCCGTCTCGGACGCTCGCCGTCGTCCGGCAGGCCCGACCGGAGCCCCTCGTGCTGGCCGTCGGCATCCTGGCCGCCCAGGTGGTCGTGCGGGCCGCGCGGTGGCGACTGCTGCTCGGCAAAGGCGACGACGGGGCACAGCTCCCATTCCGGCTCGTCCTTCGAGCCCTCCTCATCGGATACCTGGGGAACGCGGCGCTTCCCGCGCGACTCGGTGAGGCAGCGCGGGCCGGCGTGGTCGCCCGCGCCGCGAACCGCCCGTTCGGCTCGGTTCTCGGAACGGTGCTCCTGGAGCGGCTGATCGACC
>JADGON010000227.1 GCA_017882945.1 Acidimicrobiia bacterium
CACGACGCGGCGATCGTTCGTGCGGCCGACGAGCTCCACGACATGTCCACGATCTCGGACGCGACCTGGGCGACGCTGTCCGAAACCTACGACCAGCAGCAGATGATGGATCTCGTGTTCGCCATCGGCCAGTACCACCTCGTCTCGTTCGCCCTCAACGCGTTCGGCGTCGAGCGCGACGACGGCTTGGACGAAACCAAGGTCCCCTTCCCGCCCCCTGCCTGACCCAGCGCTGTGGATGCCATCGAGGTCGTGTACGCAGGAGCGGGAGAGCAGGCGCGCCTGATTCGTGAGGATCGGCTGTCGGCCCGGGAGCTGGTCGAGGCGACGCTCGAGCGGATCGACCGCCTGAACCCCCGCCTCAATGCGTTCCGCGTCGTCTTCGCCGACCGGGCGCTGGCTGCGGCCGACCAGGCAGACACGCTGCACTCCAACGGCGAAGACCTCCCGCTTCTCGGCGTCCCGGTAGCGATCAAGGACGACGCGGATGTCCTGGGAGAGGTCACGGCATGGGGAACCGACGCGTACGGCCCGCCGAAATCCGTCGACTCCGACGTGGTCAGTCGCTTGCGTGCGGCCGGAGCGATCGTGATCGGCAAGACGCACGTGCCCGAGATGACGCTGTGGCCGTGGACCGCGTCGACGACATGGGGTGCAACCCGCAACCCGTGGGACCCTCAACGCACGCCGGGCGGGTCGTCGGGTGGCTCCGCGGTTGCAGTCGCTACGGGAATGTGCGGCGTCGCGCTGGGCTCTGACGGAGGTGGATCGATCCGTTACCCCGCGGCGCTGACGGGGGTGTTCGGCATCAAGCCCCAGCGCGGCCGCATTCCACTCGGGCCCGACCACCATGACGCCTGGAACGGGCTCATCGCGTACGGCCCGCTCGCCCGCGGAGTTCGCGACGCAGCCGCGTTTCTGGATGCCACCGCGGACGACCCGCCCGCCGGCGGCTTCAGATCGGCACTCGACGCATCGCCCGAGCGTCTGCGGATCGCGATCTCACTCAAGCCTCCGCCCGGGTCACGCGCCCGTCTGACCGACGAACGCCGCACTGCCGTCGAACACACGGCAGTGCTCCTGCGTGAGCTCGGCCACGACGTCTTCGAACACGAAGTGGACTACGGGGTCGCCGCGATGTGGAACGTCTCCGTCCGTTACGTCAAGGGCCTCGAACACGATGTCGGGAACTTGGCCCGCCCGGAGCGTCTCGAGCGAAACACGCGTCGCCTCGCCGCGCTCGGCAATCGGATCCCGGACGGGTGGCTCGCCCACGCGCGAGCGAAGGAGGGTGCGGTCGCGAGCCGGATGAACCAAAGCTTCGACCGCGCAGACGTCGTGCTGACACCGATCGCCGGGGGCCCGCCGCCCCGCATCGACGAGGTCGCCGGCCACGGCCTGGCGCGATCGTGGTTCATCTCCAACGTCATGGCGTGGGCGGCCCCCTGGAATGCGATCGGCCAGCCCGCGGCATCCGTGCCGGCCGGCTTCGATTCCCAGGGATTGCCGCTGGCCGTGCAGCTCTGCGGCCGGTCGAGCGACGAGGCGACACTCCTCAGAGTCGCACTCCAACTCGAAGAGGCGCGCCCCTGGGCGGGAACTCGACCACCCGTGGAACGACTCGCGCCCTGCGACTGACCCGTCGTGAGCGCAGTCGCGAAGTATCAGTCGCCGGAGATGGTCAGGGAAGAAGGTTGGTGCACGCCCGGCGGGTGTTGAAACCGGCGATGTCCCGGTCGGCGTCGGGACCGGTCAGCAGGTGCGGGATGCTGCCCTGGATGCGCGCCGGCTTCCAGGTGTAGCTGTCGATGTCGCGACCGGTCGCGGTGACGTTCAGCACTCCCGTCACACCTGACGGGCCGCTCTCGTTGTAGAAGACGAAGTTGCCCAGCCCGTAGTCGACGAGCGCCGGTCCCAGCCGCCCGGCGGTCATGACGCGGTGGGTGTGGCTTCCGACCACGATGTCCGCGCCCGCGCCGACGAGCGAATGCGCGAGCTCCTCCTGACGCGGCGTCGGGCAGTCGGTTCCCTCGGCGCCCCAATGGAGATACACGGCGAGCGTGTCGGTGTTCGGCCGTGCGACCCGCACCGCGTCGATCAGACGAGCCTGGTTCAGGGTCTTGGTCGAAGCGATCCCACCCTGCGTGTCGGTCGCGGTCCACGACCCGATCAGCGCGTCGTCGATCACGTCGCTCGCACCGAACACCGTGATCCGCTGCCCGCGCACGTTGGTCGTCCACGGTGTGTACGCCTGCGCGGCGTTCGCGCCGATGCCGACGACACCGAGCGGCGTCGCAGCCTTGGCCGCCAGCGTGTCCTGGAGGCCGACCGGGCCGTAGTCGACCCCGTGGTTGTTCGCCATCGTCACTACGTCGACGCCCGCCGCCCGGAGTGCTTCGAACGCGCGAGCGGGCGCGCGGAAGTTGAAGTTCTTCGGCACCGGGCTTCCGCGCTCGCCGATCGCGGTCTCGAGGTTCACCATCGCCACGTCGGCCTGGGAGAGCGCCGGTGAGATCGGACTGAGCATCCCGGTCGGGTTCGAGTCCAGCAACGAGCGCAGCCGCCCTTCGAAGTGGACGTCGCCCCCGAAGGCAAATGTAACTGCTTGTCCGTTTCCCCGCCGTGGCTGCGTCGTCGTGGTCGTGGCCGACGCGCGCTCGAGCCCGGCCGCGGCGGGCGTCGTGGGGCTCGTCGCGCTGCGCCCCGTTTCATTCGACTGCGTCGCCGCGGCGATCCCGAGCGCACCGATGACGACTGCGAGACCGACGAAGGTGGCGATCACGACACGGCGCACGGGCGATGAGCGTACGCGCCGGAGCGCTGCCTACGATGACGCGGCCATGGGTCGGCTTCGGATTTCGCCACGCGCGTACCGCCAGGTCACCCTGGCCGCGGCGATCCTCCTCGCGCTCATCATCGTGACGGGCGCCGCAGTGCGCCTCACCGGATCCGGTCTCGGGTGTCCGGAATGGCCGAACTGCACGTCGGGCCGGCTCACCGCGGGTGCCTCCGACGACGTGCACGCGAAGATCGAGTTCGCGAACCGGATGGTCACCGGGCTCGTCTCGCTGGGGGTCATCGTCGCGGTGCTCGGATCCCTCTTCCGCATGCCGCGCCGGCGCGACCTCATCTGGCTGTCCCTCGGACTCGTCGTCGGGGTGATCGCGCAAGCGCTCCTCGGTGCACTCGTGGTCGAGGAGCTGCTCTCCCCGCCGTTCGTAATGGGCCACTTCCTGCTCTCCGCGGTCCTGCTCGCCGACGCGATGGTCCTCTATCACCGCGCCGGACTTCCCGACGACGCACGCAGCCGACCCGCGGTCAGCTCCTCGACGTTGTGGTTGGGCCGTGTGCTCGTGCTCAGCGCGTCGGTGGTGCTCGTCACGGGGACCGTCGTCACCGGGGCCGGTCCGCACTCGGGCGACGCAGGGAGCAACGCCAAGCTCAAGGCGACGCGCCTCGACATCGCCGTGCCGGAGGTCGCCCGCATCCACGGGACCACCGTCATGGTCTTCCTCGGGCTGTCGCTCGTGACGTTGTGGATCGTCACCCGCCAGCACGGGAACCGCAGGCTGCTCCAACGACTCGGCCTCTTGCTCGCGCTGATCGTCGCGCAGGGGGCGCTCGGCTACACGCAGTACTTCAACGGCGTCCCGGCGCTACTGGTCGGGTTCCACGTGGCCGGGGCCACGGCGGTCTTCAGCGCGACCCTGGCGGTCCTGCTCGCGATGTACGAGCCGGTGCGGCGCCGGCCCCGTCTTTCCGACACCGACCCGTCCCAGCTCTCGAACCCGGACCTCCTCCCGACCCTCCACAAGGAAACCCAGGCCGGAGTGGCTTCCGGCGCCACGCCCCAGCAAATGTCCCCGTGAGGATTCAACCTAAAGGGACAACGCGCCGAAAAGAGGGCGTGCCCCCCCGATCTACCCTTTCTTGTCGAGCCGTCGCGGTCCTGGCCGCCGTCGCCGCGCTGAGCTTCGGGATCGTCGCGCCCGCCGGTGCCGCCCCGTCCGGCAGCGCCGCACCGGGAACCCGTGACCTGGGCGTCCTGAACGAGCAGTACAACCTGACCCGCCTGCGCTTGGATCAGGCCACCGCGGCGCTCCAGGTCACCCAGGACCGGCTCGCCGCCACCAGGGCCCGGGCCGAGGGTGTCCGGGCGTTGGTCCGAGCCCGATCGGCATCGCTGTACGAGGGCGCGGCCGGCGGTGGCGTGACGGCGGTGCTCGACACCGCCACGGTCGACGACTTCGGGCGCCGCACGGAGTACGTCTCCGCGGCCGCCAAGCCCGACCGCGCGCTGCTCCGCAACCTGAGCCGGACCCTCGGGCGGCTCACGGCCGAGCAGAAGTCCGCGACCGAAGCCAGGGATCACCTCCGGGCTCAGGCCGAGGCAGCGACGGCCGCCCGCCACAAGCTCCTGGCCGAGGCCGCCGCGGCCGCGGCGAAGCACCAGGCCCAGGCGGACGGCGCCGGGCCGGTCGGGACGCCGCGGGCCATGCTCGTGGCGAGCTCGTCGACCGCGGTACCCCCCGCCCGCGGCAGCGGCTCGACGGGTGGACCCATCTCATCGCCGGTCACCGCGCCTCATGCGCCGGGGCCGACGACGCCACCTCCGACCACGGGTCCGGCGCCGCATCCCACTCCGCCCCCGCCGTCTTCACGCGCGGCGACCGCCGTGAACTACGCACGGGCTCAGCTCGGCAAGCCGTACGCATTCGCGACCGCGGGACCGAACACGTTCGACTGCTCCGGGCTCACGATGGCCGCATGGCGCGCCGCCGGCGTGAGCATGGCGCACTACTCCGGTTCGCAAGCCGCCGCCTTCCCGAAGGTCGGCTGGGACCAGCTGCAGCCGGGAGACATCGTGGTCTTCTACTCCGACTTCCACCACGTCGGCCTCTACATCGGCGGCGGCATGATGATCCACGCGCCCCAGACCGGCGACGTCGTGAAGATCGCGCCGGCCTGGCGGGAGAACTTCCAGTTCGGCGTCCGCCCCGGGTAGCTACTCGTCTCCGTGCGTGTCGCCGGTCTCGGGGATGTCTTCCGTCTTGGTGCCGTGGCGCGCGGCACGACCGAGGTTCGCGACGAGCACGGCGACGACGGTGACGAGGAACAGCTGACCCATCAGCGCTTCGAGGCTCACGACGACCCGTCCGATGTCCGTGGCGGGTGTGAAGTCCCCGAAGCCCAGCGTCGTGATCACCACGAAGCTGAAGTAGAGGTACTGCACGCCGGTCGCGGCACCTTGCCGGAAGAAGTGCGGATCGATGCCGTCGATCGCGCTGTAGATCGCCGCGAACGAGATGCCGAGGAGCAGGTAGGCGTCGATCGCCCCGAGGACCGTCTCCACGTTGATGACCGGATGGCGGAAGATCCGGATCAGGATCACCACCGGGCACGCCACGATCAGCAGCACGAAGATGTAGCTGGCGCCGTGGAACGGCTCGTGATCGGTCGCCGCGAGGACGCCCTGCCACACCACGGAGACGGCCACGAACACCCCCACGATGCGGATGATTCGCCCCCGCACGTGCGAGGTGTGGAGCGCGAGCAGCAGGGTCCCCGCGAAGCACGCACCCACGATCGTGCGGGACCACTTGGTGTCCTCGACCAGCGCCATCGTCGCGTACGTCACGATGATGAAGATCAGCAACGTCCCGTAGGTGTCGCCCTCCGCCAGGCGAGACGCAAAGCTGCGGTGGGTCGGGATGCGGGAGCTCCGGTCGGTCACAGGCGGTGATCCTGTCACCTCGTGCCCGCGTGAGCGCGGCTGTGCCAGGCTGACCCCCTGATGCAGGTCCACCTCGTCGACGGCACCTACGAGCTGTTCCGCCATCACTTCGCGGTCCCGTCGCACGTCGACCCGGACGGCATGGAGGTCGCGGCGACACGCGGCGTCGTGGGATCGCTGCTCACGATGCTCGAGGGCGGCGTGACCCACATCGGCGTCGCGACGGATCACGTCGTGGAGTCGTTCCGGAACGACCTCTGGCCGGGCTACAAGACCAGCGCGGGAATGGACCCCGAGCTGCTTGCGCAATTCCCCGTGCTCGAGGACGCGTTGCGCGCGCTCGGCATCGCCGTCTGGGCCATGGTGGAGGTCGAAGCGGACGACGGGCTCGCCAGCGCGGCCGCGGTAGGCGCGGCCGACCCACGCGTCGAGCGCGTGATCATCTGCACCCCCGACAAGGACCTGAGCCAGTGCGTGGTCGCCGACCGCGTGGTGCAGCTCGACCGGCGAGCGGACGTGATCCGTGACGAAGCCGGAGTGATCGAGAAGTTTGGAGTCCCGCCGGGGTCGATCGCCGACTGGCTCGCCCTCGTCGGTGACAGCGCGGACGGCTTTCCCGGGCTCCCCGGGTGGGGCGCGAAGTCCGCGTCTACGGTGCTGGCCCACTACCTCCACCTCGAAGCGATCCCGGCGCTGGCGAAGGACTGGGCCGTCGACGTGCGCGGCGCGGTGAAGCTGGCCACCACGCTCGTCGCGCAACGCGAGGAGGCGGAGCTGTTCAAGCGGCTCGCCACCTTGCACGAGGACGCGGAAGTCGGCACCGTCGACGAGTGGCGATGGACCGGTCCCGATCCGAGCTTCGACGCGTGGGCCGAGCGACTCGGTGCCCGAGGCATGGCGACCCGTGCACACAAGCTGGCCGATTCGAGAAGCTGAGGTGGCAATGAGCACTCCTGCATCAACGGCCGCGGAGGGGAGCGCGAACGCGGTCGCGATCGACCGGCCGCAGCGTGATGTCGCGGTCGTCCGGATGAACCGTCCCGACCGGCGCAACGCGATGAACTACGCGCTTCTCGCGGGGCTGTACGACGCGCTCGCAGAGCTGCGAGAGGACGCGGCGTGCCGGGTGATCATCCTGACCGGCGCAGGCAAGGGGTTCTGCGCCGGGCTCGATCTCGCCGAAGGCGTCGCGATGCCTCGGATGGAGGGGCTCGGTCGCGCGCAGGCGGGCATGCGTGTCCAGCAGTACATCGCAGGCCTCATCCCGCTGCTGCGCAGCCAGCCCCAGCCGATCATCGCCGCGGTCAACGGTGCTGCATCGGGCGGCGGGCTCGCGTTGGCGCTCGGCAGTGACATCCGCATCGCGGCGGCGTCCGCGCGCTTCAACGTGGCGTTCATCAAGGTCGGCCTGTCCGCGTGCGACATCGGCACGAGCTGGATCCTGCCCCGGCTGATCGGAGCGTCGCGGGCGTACGAGCTGATGCTCACGGGCCGGTTCGCCGACGCGGCCGAAGCCGAGCGGATCGGCCTCGTCACCCGGGTCGTGCCGGATGACGAGCTGCTCGATGCCGCACTGGCCGAAGCTTCCCTGATCCTCGGCAATGGACCGTTCGGCGTCCGCATGACCAAGGAGGTGATGTGGAGCCAGCTCGAGATCGGGAGCCTGCAGGCGGGCATCGACCTGGAGAACCGCACGCAGGTCCTCTCGAGCTTCGCGGGTGACATGGAAGAGGCGATGGCGGCCTTCATGGAGAAGCGTCCGCCGCGATTCAGCACGGGGGGAGCGGGCTGATGGGGAGCCTGGCCGGACGTGCAGCACTGGTGACCGGCGGGGGCAGGGGCATCGGGCGGGAGATCGCACTCGGCCTCGCGACCGATGGTGCCGACGTCGCGATCAGCTTCCGGCGCGACGAGGAGTCCGCGGCGGCGACGGCGGCCGAGATCCAGGGACTCGGACGTCGATCCGCGGCGTTCTCCGCGTCGATCGACGACGTCGAGCAGGCCGCGGCGCTCGCTACCGAGACGCTCGAGCACTTCGGACCGGTGGACCTGCTCGTGCACAACGCCGGCATCGCGTCACGCGGCCAGGATGTCGCACACACGGATCCCGCGGAGATCGAGCGGCTGTTCCGCACCCACGCGCTCGGCGGGTTCGTGCTCTGCAAGCACCTCGTCCCGCAGATGCGCGAGCGGGCAAGGGGTGACGTCGTCATGATCTCGAGCGTCGCGACCTCGCACATGGCGGCCTACTCCTCGCCGTACAACATGGCGAAGGCGGCCCTCGAGGCGCTCGCCATGACGCTCGCGAAGGAGGAACGCCGCAACGGCATCCACGTGAACGTGGTCGCGCCCGGCCTCGTCGCGACGGAGATGGGCCGGCGTCTGGTCAAGGGCGCAATGGGCGTGGAGGACATCAGCACGCTGGACGAGGGGTCCCCCTTCGGACACGTCTGCACGCCCGAGGAGGTCGCCGACGTCGTGCGCTTCCTCGTCGGCGACGGGGGTCGCTACATCACCGGCGTGAAGATCACCGTCGACGGCGGGACGTTCTAGGCGTCGCCGCGAGTCGCTCGACGGCGGAACGTTCTCGCCACGAAACAAACCCGAAACGTTGCGTCGGTACCTTCGACGAGCGATGGGGGACCTTCTCGACGACTATCAGCTGGCTGACGCATACGACGAGATGTTCACCGGGCTCTCGCAGCCTCGCGAGCACTACCAGTCCCTGAACGCGGTCTTGCAGACGCTGTCGCGGCGCGACTTCGAGGAGCGCTGCGACGCCCGCGACCGGGCCTTTCGCGACGCCGGCATCACGTTCCAGCTCTCGGGTGAAGAGCGGCCGTTCCCGCTCGACCTCGTGCCCCGGATCCTTCCCGCCGACGAGTGGACCGTCATCGAATCGGGCGTCCGCCAGCGCGTGCAGGCGCTCGAGGCGTTCCTCGCCGACGTCTACGGACCGGGTCGGATCCTGAAGGACGGGGTCATCCCGCGCCGCCTCGTCGTGACGTCGACGAACTTCCAGCGCGCCGCCGCAGGGATCGAGCCGCCCCGCGGCGTTCGGGTCCATGTGGCGGGCATCGACCTCGTGCGCGACGCCGAGGGCAAGTTCCGGGTGCTCGAGGACAACCTTCGCACGCCGTCGGGCATCTCCTACGTCATCGAGAACCGCCGCGCGATGACCCGGGTCTTCCCAGAGCTGTTCGCGAGCCACCGGGTGCGGCGCGTCGCCGACTACCCGACACGCCTGCTCGAGTCTCTGCGCGCAACCGCGCCCGAAGGGGTCGAGGATCCCTCCGTCGTGGTCCTGACGCCGGGAGTGCACAACGCCGCGTACTTCGAGCACTCGTTCCTCGCCCGCCAGATGGGGGTCGAGCTCGTCGAGGGCAGCGACCTCGTGTGCCACGACAACATCGTCGCGATGCGCACGACGGAGGGACTGCAACGCGTGGACGTCGTGTATCGCCGCATCGACGACGACTACCTGGATCCACTCCATTTCCTCGGCAGCTCCGTGCTCGGCTGTCCCGGCATTGTGAACGCGGCGCGCGCCGGGATGGTCACGATCGCGAACGCGGTGGGCAACGGCGTCGGCGACGACAAGGCGCTCTACCCCTACGTCCCCGACATGATCCGGTTCTACCTGGGGGAGGAGCCGGTGCTCGCGAACGTCGAGACGTTCCGGCTCGAAGAGCCCGACGTGTGCGAGTGGGCGCTCGAGCGGCTCGACCGGCTCGTGGTCAAGCCGGTCGACGGCTCGGGCGGGCATGGTCTCGTGATCGGCCCGCACGCGGACGACAAGGAGCTCACTGCGCTCGGGCGCCGGATCCGGCGCAACCCGCGCGGCTGGATCGCGCAGGAGCCGGTCGCGCTCTCGACTGCGCCGACCTACGTCGACGAGGCGATGGGACCGCGCCACCTCGACCTCCGGCCGTTCGCGATCAACGACGGCGAACGGATCTGGGTGGTGCCCGGCGGGCTGACCCGGGTCGCGCTGCCCGAGGGGAGCCTGGTCGTCAACTCCAGCCAGGGGGGCGGCTCCAAGGACACCTGGGTGCTCGCGAGCCCGACCGACGGACCCGAGCCCGTACCGGACCCGGCGGCGCCTGCCGCGCCGCTCCCGGACGCGCCCTTGCGGCCACCCGACCGCGGACCCGTCCAGGCGCAAGGCCAGCAGCAGCAGCAGGCAGGTACCGCATGTTGAGTCGCATCGCGGAGTCCCTCTACTGGATCGGCCGCTACACGGAGCGGGCCGAGGACACGGCGCGCCTGCTCGACGTGCACTACCACCACCTGCTCGAGGACCGGTGGGCCGACGAGGCGACGGCGTGCGCGGGGCTGCTGCGCGCCATGGGTGACGACCCCGACGAGCTCATCGCGGCAACCGATGCCGACGGCGTGACCGAGTTCCTCTCGTTCGACACGAAGAACCCGGCGTCCATCACGTCGTCGTTGACCGCGGCGTGGGAGAACGCTCGCGGCGCCCGCGAGGCGATCTCGTCGGAGATGTGGGAGACGCTCAACACCACCCACCACACGCTGCCGTCGCAGGCGCGGCTCGTCGCGGGACGCACACCGCACGACTTCTTCCGCTGGGTCAAGGAACGCGCGGCGATGCTCGCCGGGCTCGCGGACTCGACCCTCAGTCGCGACGAGGGTTGGTCGTTCCTTGTCCTGGGTCGCAACCTCGAACGGGTCGACATGACCGCGCGCCTGCTCTCGGCCCGGTACGCGGAGACGTGGGGACCGACGGTCTGGACCACGACGTTGCGCTGCTGCTCGGCGTACGAGGCGTACCTGCGGACGTACCGCCACGGCGTGGACGCGTCGTCGGCCCTGGAGTTCCTGCTGCTCGACCGGCTCTTCCCACGCTCGGTGCTGCATGCGCTCACCACGGCGCAGCGGTCACTCGGCGAGCTCGACCCCCGGGCCGGGCGGACCGGCGTCGACGACGACGCACGGCGCATCCTCGGCCGCTGTCACGCCGAGCTCAGCTTCCTCCGCGTGAGCGACGCGGCGGCGGACCTGCCCGAGCTGCTCGAGCATCTCCAGGACGCGACCGCGCAGGTGCACCGCGCGGTGAGCGACCGGTACTTCCTCGACACCCACGCCATCGCGTGGAGCGCGTGATGCGGCTCTCCTCATGACGGGTTGGAGGCTTCGGGTGCGCCACCACACCGGCTTTCGGTACGGGAGCGACGTGCACGCGTCGTACAACGAGGCCCGCCTCACCCCGCCGAACACCGAGCACCAGGCGGTGATCGAGTCGCGGGTCGAGGTCCACCCGGGCGCCACGTTGACCAAGTACCGCGACTACTGGGGGACGTGGGTCCACTCGTTCGACATCAACCGCAAGCACCAGGAGCTCTCGGTCAGCGGCCATTCCGTCGTCGAGACCGGCATGCGCACCACGGAACCCGCGCCGAGCCTCTCGTGGTCCGAAATGCGCGCAACGCCGGTGCAGGACGCCTGGTGCGAGTACCTGTCCACCACGCTCTACACCGCGCTCGACGACGAGGTGCGCGCGGTCGCCGATCAGTTCGCCCGCGCCAACACCCCGCGTGAAGCAGTCGAGGGTGTGATGGAGTGGATCCACGGCGGGATGGAGTACGAGAAGGGATCGACCACCGTCACCACGACCGCACCCGAGGCGCTGCGCGCGCGGCGTGGCGTCTGCCAGGACTTCGCGCACCTCGGGCTCGCGCTCGTCCGCAGCCTGGGCATCCCCGCGCGGTACACGTCCGGATACCTCCATCCGTCCGATGAGGACGCGCCCATCGGCGAGGTCACGCCGGGCGAGAGCCACGCGTGGATCGAGACCTGGATGGGGGAGTGGAGCGCGTTCGACCCGACCAGTGGCGACGACGTCGGCCCGCGCCATGTGGTGGTCGCCCACGGCCGGGACTACGGCGACGTGCCGCCGCTCAAGGGCGTGTACCACGGCGGCCCGGCCGAGGCGCTGGACGTCAGCGTCGAGCTCACCCGCCTGGCGTAGCCGCGCGCGGGCGATTCCGTCAACGATCTCGGGCTGCCGGTAGCTGTCCCACCCCGCGGTCACGATCTGGGGCATGAACCTCGTCGCACTGCTTGTCGCCCTGATCGTCATCGTGGCCGGAGCCGTCACCATCGTCGTCGCTGCGCTGCGCCGGGTCGCACCGACCGTCCCCGACCCCGCGGTCATCGCGCGCGAGGCCGGCCTGGCCGCGGCCGAGCAGAGCGGCGCCGTCATGGCGCAGCTCCTCGACGCCAACCGGGCCCTCATGGACACCGAGCGCGAGCGGTCGAGCGCCGAGCTCGACGGCAAGCGCGGGGTCATCGACGCGCGCCTGGAGTCGATGAACCACGAGCTCGGCCGGGTGACGGACCTGCTGAAGGAGTTCGAGGACCAGCGGGGCGCCAAGCTCGACGTGCTCGACGGTGTCCTCCGCCAACAGCGCGAAGGGCTCGCGGAGCTGACCCAGACGACTCAGGGGCTCCGGGAGGCGCTCTCGAGCAGCAAGGCCCGGGGCCAGTGGGGCGAGCGCATGGCCGAGGACGTGCTCCAGCTCGCGGGATTCGTCGAGGGCATTCAGTACCGCAAGCAGGTCTCGGTCGAGGGCGGCCGGGGCATCCCTGACTTCACGTTCATGCTGCCGCGCGGCGTCGTGCTCTACATGGACGTCAAGTTCCCGCTCGACAACTACCTGCGCTACCTCGATGCCGAGTCCGAGCTCGAGCAACGCCGGCACCGCGACGACTTCCTGCGCGATGTGCGCGGGAAGGTCAAGGAGCTCGCCGGTCGCGCGTACACGACCTCGGATGCCGACACGGTCGACTGCGTGTTGTTGTTCATCCCCAACGAGGCGCTCTACGGGTTCATCCAGGAGCACGACGGCGCGGTGCTCGAGCACGCGCTCGGCCAGAAGATCGTGATGTGCTCACCGCTGACCCTGTTCGCGGTGCTCGCGGTGGTGCGTCAGGCGGTCGACAGCTTCCGGCTGGAGCGCACCACCAGCGAGATCCTGGACGTGCTCGGGTCGTTCTCGAAGCAGTGGGACGGCTTCGTCGCCCAGATGGACACCGTGGGTAAGCGGCTCGAGAGCACGACGTCGGCGTTCGACCAGCTCACGGGCACCCGGCGCCGCCAGCTGGAGCGCCAGCTCGACCGCATCGAGGACCTCCGAACCGACCAAGCGCTGGCGATCACCGATCCGGAGCGGCGGCTGATCCTGGAGGCATAGCGGCTGGCTCCCACCGGTACCATCGGAGCGTGTTCCTGGTGTTCATCCTGGTGTTCGTGGTCGTGCCGCTCGTCGAGCTGGCCGTCTTCATCCAGTTCACGCACTGGATCGGCGCGCTCGACACGATCCTGCTGCTCCTGCTCGTCTCCGCCGGTGGAGTGCTCATCGTCCGGCACCAGGGCCTGGGCTTCTACCGACGGGTCCGGGCCCAGCTGCGTGCGGGCACGGTGCCCGGGCTCGAGCTCGTCGACGGGCTCCTGATCCTCATCGCCGGGATCCTGCTGATCATCCCGGGCTTCGTCACCGACGCGATCGGCCTCCTGCTGTTGATCCCACCGGTGCGCAGTGGTGTGCGCGCGGTGTTGCGCCGGCGGTTCTCGGTCCGGGTCGCCACCCGCGTGGTGAAGGTGGTGAACACCCGGGGACCGGGCTCGCCATCGACACCGCCCGATGCCATCGAGGTGCTGCCACCGGTGCCGCGCCAGCTCCCGCCGACGACCCCGCCCGCGCCGCCCGGCGTCGATCACTAGGCCACGCGACCACGAGGCGTCGATCAGCAGGCGTCGATCAGTACGGGCCGTCGCAACAGGAGTCGCGCCACCCGCACGTGGGACAGCGGTAGTGCGCGTGCTCCTCGCGCATCTGCTCCCCGCAGGCCAGGCACGTCGTGGAGATGTCGCAGTCGGGGTTCTGAGCCGGCGATTGGGCGGGCTGGGTCACGGACGAGAAGTACATGTGACCCATCACGGTAGTGAGCCGCGACCCGCGCGGCGGGGATCATCCCGCGAGGCGGAGCAGCTCCGGTGCCACGGCGCAGTCCATCCGTCGCCCGAACGCGGCCGGCGGCTCGAGCCCGGTCGGCCCGACGACCAGGTCGACCGCCTCGGCCCGTAGCAGCTCGGTCTCGTCGTCTTCGCCCACCGCCCGGGTCAGCGACTGGAAGAGCCGCTCCGGCAGGACCCGGCCCAGCCCGGCCACGAGCCACACCTTGGTCCCGTGGCTGCGCGCCGCCGCGGCCAGGTCGATCGCGCCGAACGGGACCCGGGCGCTTCCACCGCCACCGGCCGCGGTCTCGATGAGCAGGTGGGACGGCTCGAGGGTCAGGAGCTCGGGCTCGCCGACGACCCGTACCGGCTGCTCGGCGCGCCGGATCCGGCGCGAGAGCCGGTCGTCCTCGCCGCGCCCGCGCACCGCGACGACGTCGAGGTCCGGTCGCTCCGCCAGGCCGGCCGAGATGACGTCGGGCCAACCGAGCACGGCGACGGGATCGTCGTGGGGGAAGGGAAGCGCGGAGGCCAGCCGTGACGGGGTGGCGTCATCGGCGAACGCCTGCCATGCGCTCCACGAGGCGTCCACCGCGTCGGGCGCGGCGAGGACCTGGGAGCACAACCACCACAGCGTGGCCGAGCTCGGATGGTGGGCCAGCAGCCGGCGACAGGCCACGACGAGCCCCGCGGGATCGCTGCCGAACGCCGCCAGGCAGTCCGCCGCCTCGCTCAGGAGCTCCGATCCATCGTCCTCCGACCACCGTGCGAGATACCGCAGACGCTCGAAGGGTTGCACCCGTCGACCCTACCTCCGGTTCGAACCCCGCCGACCGCGACGTGGGTCCAGACGCAGGGGATCGGCACCGATCGGCACCGACCGGCACGCACCGCTCGAACCTGGGAGGCTCGTACCCATGGAGACGCCTGAGATCCACGGACCGGGTGCGTCGGCGGGGGCCGAGCGCTCGGAGTCCGCGGGCTTCCGGTGCGACGCGCTGGTGGTCGACGATCACGCCGTCGTGACCGTGCGCGGCGAGCTGGACCTGGCGACCGCGCCCACGGTGCTCACCGAGGTGCTCGGCACGCTGGCGCCGCCCGTCACAGACGTCGTCGTCGATCTGCGTGACGTCTCGTTCCTCGACAGCTCAGGGCTCGGGGCACTCATCGCCGCGTACCGCGGCTGCGTTGAATGCGGCACCACGCTCACGCTCGAGTCGGTTCCGAACCACGCCCGCCGCGTGATCGAGATCACCGGAGTTGCGGAGCTCTTCGGGCTCGCACCGAACCGCGAGGCTCGCTGACCGACACCGCCGGACCGCGGTTTCGCCCGCCCGCTACTGCGTTGCGGGCTTCGGCTCCTTGGGCAGGCCGAGCACGCGCTCACCGACGATGTTGCGCATGATCTCGTCCGTGCCGCCGGCCACCCGCATGCCGGGCGTGCCGAGCACGAACTCCCCCCAGGCGTAGGTGCCCCACTCACCCGAGTCGGCGACCAGGCGCGGGCCGAGCATGTCGGCGAGCACCGCTCCGAGGCGGGTCATGTTCTCGGTCAGCGCGAGCTTGCCGATCGACATCTCGGGGCCGGGGAGCTGACCGGCCCGGATCTTGGCCATGCCGCGCAGGTTCGTGTACTTCGCGACCGTGGTGCGGATGTACACGTCGGCGAGACCCTGGCGGATGAGCGGGTCCCGGTCGATCCCCAGGTGGTGCGCGAGCTCCACGAAGCGCGTGAAGTTCATCGTGCCCACTCCGGCTCCGCCGCCACCGATCGCGGCGCGCTCGTTCATGAGCGTCGTGAGCGCGACGGTCCAACCTTCGTCGACGTCGCCGAGCCGGTGCGAGTCGGGCACGCGCACTTCGTCGAAGAACACCTCGTTGAACGTCGCGCCGCCGGTCATCTGTCGCAGTGGTCGTACCTCGACCCCGGGCGCGTGCATGTCGACGACCAACATGGTGAGGCCCTTGTGCTTCGGCTTCTCGGTGTTCGTCCGGGTGATGATCTCGCCGATGTCGGAGTACTGCGCTCCGGACGTCCACACCTTCTGGCCGGTGACGATCCACTCGTCCCCGTCGCGGTCGGCCCGGGTCTGGATGCCGGCCAGGTCCGAGCCGGCAATCGGCTCGGAGAAGAGCTGGCAGCCGACGATGTCGCCGCGGTACATCGAGCGCAGGTAGCGCTCGCGCACCTCGGGGATGGCGTGGGCAAGGATCGTCGGCGCGACCATCCCGAGCCCGATGCCGAACGCGGAGCTGTTCGGCGTCCGGTACCGGCCGGAGATCTCCCGGTACCTGCGCTCGAAGTCGGTCGGCAGCGCCCGCCCGCCGTACTCCTCGGGACCGGTGATCCAGCCGAAGCCGGCGTCGAACTCCTTGGCCTTCCATGCCTTCGCCTCGGCGAGCTCGGCCGCCTCCTCCTCGGGGGTCTTCTCGTCGAGCACGCCGACGGAGTCCGAGCCCTCACCCCAGACGAACTTCTCCTCGCCGCGGGTCTCGGCGTTGGCGTCGAGGAAGCTCTTCGCCTCGGCGCTGAAGCTCTCGAGTGTGGTGGCGTCCGTCATGCGACTGCTCCTCGTCCCGAAGTCGGGCGCATGGTAGCGAGGATCGGGCCCGCGCCCTGATGTCCGAATCGATTCGGCCCGGACCTAGGGTGCCGACGATGAGCCTTCCCGATCACGCCACGGGCAGAGCCGTTGCTCCCGCGAGCCTCGCCGTGGTCGGAGAACGCGCGGAGGCGCGGATTCGCGTCCTGCTCGATGCCGAACGGGAACGGTGGACCGAGGTCGACCCTGCCCTCCCCTCCGCGCTCGATGCGCTGCGCGACCTCGTCGTGGCCGGCGGCAAGCGGTTGCGCCCCGCGTTCTGCCACTGGGCGTTCGTCGGCGCCGGCGGGGAGCCCGACGACGAAGTGGCGGCAGACGCGGGGGCCGCGCTCGAGCTGCTGCACAGCTTCGCCCTCGTCCACGACGACATCATGGACGGCTCGGACCGCCGCCGTGGCGCCCCCGCGGTGCATCGCGCGTTCATCGATCGGCACGAGGCATCCGGATGGAGGGGCCAGGCGCGACGGTTCGGTGAAGGCGCGGCGATCCTCGTCGGGGACTTCGCGTTCGTCTACGCGGACGTGCTCATGGCGCGCGTCCCTGCCGACGCGCGAGCGGTCTTCGACGAGCTCCGGATCGAGCTCTGCGTCGGGCAGTACCTGGACCTGAGCGCGACCGCGACTGGGGGTCGCGAGGCCGCGCAGGCGCGCACGATCGAGTGGTACAAGTCAGGGAAGTACACGGTGGAACGGCCGCTCCACCTCGGTGCCGCGCTCGCGGGTCGGCTCGCCGAGCTCCGCGAGCCGCTCAGCGCGTTCGGCCTCCCGCTCGGTGAAGCGTTCCAGATGCGTGACGACCTGCTCGGCGTGTTCGGGTCCGAGGCGGTCACCGGCAAGCCGGTCGGCGACGACCTGCGCGAAGGCAAGCTCACCCCCTTGCTCGCGGCAGCTTCGGCGCGTGTCCAGGGTGCGGACCTGCGCCTCCTCGAGCAGGTCGGCACCGGCGAGCTCACGGTCGACGAGATCGCCGCGATCTGTGATCTGCTCGCCGCGTCCGGGGCCGTCGAGGAGATCGAGAGCCGCATCGAAGCGCTCGTGGACGAGAGCCTGACCGCACTCAGCCAGGTCCCGATCTCGCAGCCCGCGAGATCGGCCCTGGCCGAGCTCGGACGCTTCGTCGCCTGGCGCGACCGCTAGCGCCACTCCTCCCGGGTACCCGACTCGCCGGAGCCGACCCGGCGCTGCGACCGGGCCGAGAACGGTCGGGCGGGGCGGTGGGGCGGAGCGCGAACCGGGGACCGCACGGCACGCGCCGATAGGCTCACCGGACGATGAATGGCGGAGCCCAGTGGGCGATCGAAGTCGCCGGGCTCGAGAAGCGGTACGGCGATCGCCGCGCCGTCGACGGCATCAGCCTGCGCATCGCGCGCGGCGAGGTGTTCGGCTTGCTCGGGCCCAACGGCGCCGGCAAGACGACGACCGTCGAGACCCTCGAGGGATACCGCACACCCGACGCCGGGACCGTGCGGGTCCTCGGGCTCGACCCGGACGGCGACGGCCCGAGCCTGCGCCCGCGCATCGGCGTGATGCTCCAGGAAGGCGGGTTGTATCCGGGGGTGAAGCCACTCGAGGCGCTCCGTCTGTTCGCGGCCTTCTACCCGGACCCGGACGACCCGGAGCGGCTCCTCGACCTCGTGGGCCTGCGCGATGTCGCAGGCACCTACGTGCGCCGGCTCTCGGGTGGTGAGTGCCAGCGCCTGTCGCTCGCCCTGGCACTCGTCGGGCGCCCCGAGGTCGTCTTCCTCGACGAGCCGACTGCCGGCATGGACCCCCGCGCCCGCGCCACCACATGGCAGCTGGTGCGCGACCTGCGAGACGCGGGGACCACCGTCGTGCTGACGACCCACCACATGGACGAGGCCGAGCATCTCTGTGACCGGCTCGCGATCATCGACCGGGGCCGGATCGTGCTGGAAGGCAGCCCGGCGGACATCACCAACGTCGGTACCCACGATGTGCGGTTCTCGACGGCAGCCGGGCTGGACCTCCCCGCGCTGGCGGCCGCCTTGAGCCTCAGCGCCGACACCGTCTCCGAGGCGCTCCCGGGGGAGTACCGCGTCCGGGCCGAGATGACTCCCGAGCTGGTCGCGGACCTCGCGGTCTGGCTCCGGGACAAGGGCTTCGGGCTCATCGAGCTGCGCACGGAGCGCGCGACCCTCGAGGAAGTCTTCCTGCAGCTCACCCGAGAGGGCGACGCGTGAACCGCTCGGGGGTCGTCGCGCAGACCCGCATCGAGCTGATGATGACGCTACGCCGGGGCGAGAGCCTGCTCGTGACGCTCGTCATCCCGCTGGGCATCCTCGTGTTCTTCTCGAAGGTCGACGCGGTCAAGGTGGACAGCAGCACGAGCATCGACTTCCTGGTTCCCGGCGTGCTCGCGCTCGCGGTCATGTCGACCGCGATGGTGAGCCTCGGCATCGCGACCGGGTTCGAACGGCGCTACGGCGTGCTGAAGCGGCTCGGCGTCACGCCGCTCTCGCGCACCGGCCTGCTCGCGGCCAAGACCGCGAACGTGCTCGCGGTCGAGGTGCTCCAGGCGGTGTTGATCATCGCCACCGGCGTCGCGCTGGGCTGGGACCCCACCGCCGGGATCCTCCCGGCGCTCGGTTTGTTGCTCATCGGGACCGTGGCGTTCGCCGGCATCGGCATGCTGATGGCCGGGACGCTGCGGGCCGAGGCAAACCTCGCGGCGGCGAACGGCCTGTTCCTGGTGCTCTTGTTCCTGGGGGGCATGGCCTACCCGCTGGCGAAGCTGCCGGACGCGGTCGAGATCTTCGCCAAGGCGCTCCCCGCGGCTGCGCTCTCGGAATGTGTGCGCGGCGCGCTGCAGAGCCCGGCACACATCCCGGTCGGCGAGCTCCTCGTGCTGCTGGTGTGGGCGATCGGCGCACCCCTCGCCGCGATCCGCTTCTTCCGCTGGGAGGAGTAGCCACCGATCCCTCCCTCCGGTTGTTGCAGACCCGGCGACGATCGCCTGGAACGCAGCCGACTGCGAAAGGCGCGTGGGTCAGGACTCGAGGATCTTGCGGACCTCGGCGTCGAAGCGGTCCCCGCTGGGGGCGCCGAAGAACCGCGACACGATCTTCCCGGAGCGGTCGATGAAGAAGGTCTGCGGAAGCGCCCGCACGCCGTAGGCCCGGCCCACCGGGTCGCCGTCACCGCCCTGGGCGAGGGTCCAGTTCGCTCGCTGCTCCTTCGCGAACGCGCGAGCGTCACCGATCAGGTCCTTGAACGTGATCCCCACGATCGCAAGGCCGTCCTTGGCGTACTTCGTCTGCGCGGCGCGAAACGTCGGGAACTCCTTGCGACACGGGATGCAGTACGACGCCCAGAAGTTCACGATGACGGGCTTGCCGCGGAGATCCGCGAGTCGGACCTGGCCCGGACCTCGGAGCGCCGGAAGGTCGAAGTCGGGTGCGCGGTCGCCGGGGACTGCGACTCCCGCGCTCGACGCGTCGGACGGCTTCAGGCCGGTGCCTTGTGACCCGTTGCCGTTGTCGGCGCGCACCGTCGCGAACACTGCGATCGCGGCGAGCACGACCACCCCGATGAGGACGAGGGTGCCGATCCCGACGCGCCGCCGGCGCCGCTGATCAGGCGAAGTGGACGAGGGTGTCGACGGCAATGGCCGCGAACAGCAGTGCGAGGTAGAGGTTCGAGAACGTGAACAGCTTGATCGCCCGCTCCGGGGTCGGGTCGCCGTGCAACCGGATCGCCTGGACGATGAACATCAGCCCGAGCACCGTGGCGGCAACCAGGTAACCCCACGTGAGCGAGGACACGGGCACCAGGAGCAGTGAGACCCCGGTGACGATGAACGAGTACGCGACGATCTGGCGCGCGGCGGCCGGGATGCCCCGGACGACCGGAAGCATCGGGATCCCCGCGGCGCTGTAGTCGTCGCGGTAGCGAATCGACAGCGCCCAGAAGTGCGGCGGCGTCCAGAAGAAGATGATCGCGAACATGAGCCACGCCGGTGCGGCGAGTGAACCGGTCACCGCGGCCCACCCCACGAGCACCGGAACCGCGCCGGCGGCACCGCCGATCACGATGTTCTGCGTGCTGCGCGGCTTCAACCACAGCGTGTAGACGAAGACGTAGAACAGCGTCGCGCTGACGGCGAGCGATGCTGCGAGGAGGTTCGACGTCGCCCAGAGCAGCGCGAATGCGGCCACCTCGAGGACGAGACCGAAGACCAACGCACCCGTGGGGTTGATGTCGCCGGCGGGCAGCGGGCGGCCGTGGGTCCGGCGCATCAAGCTGTCCCGGTCGCGCTCGATCCAGCAGTTGATCGTGTTCGCGCCGCCGGCGGCCATCGAGCCGCCGACCAGCACCGCGGCGATCAGCCACAGCGGCGGGAGGCCCTCTTCGGCCAGCACCATCGCCGGGACCGTGGTGACGAGGAGGAGCTCGATGACCCGCGGCTTCGTCAGCAGGAAATAGGCCCGCAACGTCGAACGAGTGCGAGGGGCGGAAGTGCTCCGAGCCACCACCGATTCGGCGGGACTCGTCGCTGACTTCGCCGTCGACGCCAGATCGTCGGGGAGTGCCGCCACGGGGCGACGGTAGCAGGGAGGTCCCGGCATCATCGAAGCATCCGGCTGCTCAGGCGGGCGGTAACCTGCCGAGATGGCCGACCCCGCACCCATCCGTGCGGCCGCCCGCGGCACCGTGCACGACGACGAGAGCAAGCAATCGATCCGCATGGCTGCCGATCGGTTGCTCGTGCAGCCGTCGGTCGAGCTCGGGGAGCGCAAGTCACGAGCCGGGATCCTCATCCCGGCCACTGCAGACGTGCACCGCCGCCTGGTGTGGGCCGAGGTCATCCAGGTCGGACCGACCGTCCGCAACGTCGAGGCCGGCGACCACGTCCTGTTCGCGCCCGATGCGGGCTTCGAGGTCGAGATCCGAGCTGAGGAGTACCTGATACTTCGCGAGCGTGACGTCCACGCGATGGCGTCCGAGCGCGCGACCGGCCAGACCGGCCTGTACCTCTAAGACGCGACTGAGCGATGGAGACCCGCTTCGAAGGGAAGGTCGCGCTCGTCACCGGCTCGTCGCGCGGGATCGGCCTGGCCATCGCCACGGAGCTCGCGGCCGGGGGAGCGCGAGTCATGCTCTCTTCCCGCAAGGCCGACGCGCTGGAAGCGGCAGCTGCCGGCATCGACGGCGAGGTTGCGTGGGCCGTCGCCAACGCGGGCGAGCCGGACCAGGCCGCGACTTGCGTCGACGCGACGCTCGAACGGTTCGGCGGGCTCGACATCCTGGTGAACAACGCGGCGACGAACCCGTACATGGGCCCGACGATCGACATCGACCTCCCGCGCCTCGACAAGACGATCGCGGTCAACTGGCGCGCGCCGCTCGTGTGGTCCCAGCTCGCCTGGCGAGCCGCGATGCGCGAACGCGGCGGCGCGATCCTCAACGTCGCCTCGATCGGCGGGCTCTCGGTGGAGCCGACCATCGGCGCCTACAACGCGACCAAAGCGGCGCTGCTGCATCTGACCCGCACCCTGGCCGCCGAGCTCGCGCCCGGAGTACGGGTGAACGCGATCGCGCCCGGCCTCGTCAAGACGGACATGGCCCGAGCACTCTGGGAACCCCACGAGGAAGCGATGGCGCGCACCATGCCACTCGGCCGGCTCGGCGAGCCCGCCGACATCGCGCGGGCGGCCGCGTTCCTCTGCTCCGACGCTGCATCCTGGATCACCGGGACCACCCTCGTCATCGACGGCGGCGCGCTCCTCCACACCTGACGCACGCAGCGCTTTGGCGTCACGTACCCACGTATTTCGTGGGTAGCTGACGCCAAAACCCGGGCGCGGGGTGGAGGTCAGGTCAGTCGGCGACCCACTGGATGCCGGCCTTGTGCCGCTGCGCGAGCTCCGCGTAGGCGGGAGGGTTCGCCACCACCCAGAACTCGGCCGACGAACCGGTGACTACCCGCTTCACCACCGCAGGCGCACCCGCGGCGAGCATTCCGGCGGGGATGTTCCCGTTCGCGGCCACGACCGAGCCCGCTGCGACGAGCGCGCGGTCACCCACCTGCGCGCCGTCGAGCACGATGGAGCCGTTCGCGATCAGGCACTCCGCGCCGAGGATCGCTCCGTGCACGACGCAGTTGTGGGCGACGGTCGCGCCCGGACCGACCTCGGTGGTCAGACCCGGCGGGCCGTGCAACACCGCGCCGTCCTGGATGTTGGCGCCCCGCCGGACGACCACCGGTGCGTAGTCCGCGCGCAGGACCGCGCCGTACCAGATCGACGCGCCCTCCTCCACGATCACATCGCCGACGAGCGTGGCCGTCGGCGCGATGAACGCGCTCTCGTGCACGTTGGGCGTGAGACCCTCGAACGAGTACAGGGGCATGCGAAGCCTCCGGTGCCGCAGCAGATCAGACGTACGTCAGAGGAAGGAGCGTGCCACGCGCAGCGCCAACCGTGCTCCGTCGCCCTCCGCCACGAGGTCAGTCGCCGCGTCCG
>JADGON010000005.1 GCA_017882945.1 Acidimicrobiia bacterium
CCAGGCGTTGCGCGCCGGCCTCGATCGAGTCGAAGCCGTCCGCCGCGGGCTCGGGCACCGGCGGTCCGAACGCTTCGAACTCGGTCGCGATCGCGGAGATCTGCGCTCGCGCCTGGTCCCGGCGCGCGGGCACGACGAACGGCAGCAGGGCCGCCCGGGACACGAGCTCGAGCGGCGCATGCAACACGAATGAGTCGGCGGGATCGGCCCGGGGGACTGCCAGCACCTCGCCGACTTCGGCGACGAGCCGGGTGTCGGAAGGATCGCGTGTGGTGGTGAACGGGTTCATGATCGTCATGCGGAGCACGATAAGACTTCAAGTTCACTTGAAGTCAAGCGCTTCGTGGCCGATTCGCGGGCAGTAGCGTCGGCCACGATTTCGGGGGGAACGATGGCGCTCGCAGTGGAACGGGATCTGGAAGCGGTCTCCTCGGGAATGGCCATGTGGCTCCAGTCCCGTCGAGGTGTCGACACCGTGACGGTGACGCGCTGCGAGCGGCCGGCGGGTGGCTTGTCGAGCGAGACGCTGATGGTCGATGCGCGAGGCACCCGCAAGGGGCGTGAGTACACGGAGTCGCTCGTGGTGCGGCTGGCGCCGTCGACCGCAGGCGCGTTTCCCGAGTACGACCTCGCGGTGCAGGCGAGGGCACAGGAAGCCGCGGGAGCCCACGGCATCCCCGTCGCGGGGCCGGTCGAGTACGAGCCCGACTCCCGATGGCTCGACGCGCCGTTCCTCGTCATGCCGGCGATCGCAGGATACGTGCCGGGCCCCATGCCCGTCCGAGACCCGTGGATCACCGAGTCCGTTCTCGCCGCGGAGGGCGTCTCGCGACGCATGTTCGACCTGTTGGCCGAGATCCATCGGATCGACTGGCGCGCGGTCGGACTCGACCACGCGCTCCCGGTCCGCGATCTCGACGCCGAGCTGGCCTACTGGGCGCGCTATCTCAGCTGGTACACGGACGGTGCGGTCGCGATACCGGCGTTGACCGAAGCGCTCGCGTGGTGTGTCGCGCATCGTCCCGAGGACGAGCCGCCGCACTCGTTCCTCTGGGGGGATGTCCGCCTCGGCAACATCATCTTCGACGAGGCTCGGCAGCCGGTGGCCGTGCTCGACTGGGAGATGACCGCCATCGGGGCCGCGGAACACGACGTCGCGTGGTACTTGACCCTCGAAGCGACGCAGACCGAGCTCTTCGGTCGCGCGGTGCCCGGGTTCCTCGATCATGACGAGGCGTGCGCGTACTACGAAGCGCGGGCCGGTCGATCGTTGCGGCACCTCGAGTGGTTCGAGATCCTCGCGATGGTGCGCAGCACGGCGATCATGACCCGGCTCGCCTACGTGCAGGAGCGGGCCGGGAAGCCGCCGCTGCTGCCGCTGGCCGACAACCCGCTGCTCGACCTCCTTTCCCGCCGCATCGTCGAGGCGGGCACGCGATGACGGCGCGACCCGACCTCGACATCGATCCCGGCACCCCCGGGTTCTTCCTGCAGCCGGACTACTACGAGCTGCTCGCGCGACTCCGGGCCGAAGCCCCGGTGTTCGAGTACTCGCCAGGCGTGAAGGCCATCACGCGCTATCACGACATCCGCGAGATCAGCCGCGATCCCGAGACGTTCTGCTCCGGGCGCGGTGCGCTGGTGAACGACCCGCTCCGCCAGGGCGGAACGATCGACGGATCGATCCTCCACATGGACCCGCCCCGCCATAGGAGCTGGCGTCGCCTGCTCAACCGCGAGTTCACCGCGCGTGCGGTGGAGCGCATGGAGGAAGGCATCCGCACGCGTGTGCATCGGCTGCTCGACGCGATCCCGCGGGCTGAGGTGGTGGACCTGGTCGACGCGCTCGCAGCCCCACTCCCGGTCCTCGTCATCTGCGACCTGCTCGGCGTGCCCGACGCGGACCGCGACGACTTCCGGCGCTGGTCCGACGCGACGATCCTCGCGTCCGACGGCCGTGCCGCGCTCCCGCCCGCGGCGCTGCAGGACGTCATGGAGCTGGTGGCCTTCCTGGAGCAGCTCGCTCGAGACAAGGCCGCCAATCCGGCCGGCGACATCGTCTCATTGCTCGTCAGCTCCGAGGTGGAGGGTCGGCGGCTGTCCGCCGCGGAGCTCGTCACGTTCAACATGTCGTTGCTCGTTGCGGGAAACGAGACGACGAGGCATTTGATCTCGGGCGGGATGATGGCGTTGGCCGAGCATCCCGATCAGCGCGCTGCGCTCGCCGCAGATCCGGCGATGATCCCGACCGCGGTCGAGGAGTGTCTCCGCTGGGTCACGCCGATCCAGCAGTTCGCGCGGACGGTCACGCGTGATGCCGAGGTCGGTGGCATCCCTGTCGCCGAGGACGACTACCTCGTGATGTTGTACGCATCCGGCAACCGCGACGAAGCCGCGTTCGGCCCGACCGCAGACCGCTTCGACGCGACGCGACCCATTCAGCTGCCGAACCTGGCGTTCGGGTTCGGCGAGCACCTCTGCCTCGGAGCCGCGCTCGCCCGGCTCGAAGCGCGCGTGGTGTTCGAAGCGCTGCTGGAGCGCTTCCCGGCCTACGAGATCGCCGGTGCGGCCGAGTGGCTGCCCTCGAGCCTCGTCCGCGGACCCGACGCCGTCCCCGTCATCTTCGGCTGACCGCAGTGCTACTGGCGGGGTCCCGCGCTGGTCAGGCCGATGTCGGGGTGGGGCCCGGTGACGATGCTCTGCAGGTCACCGAAGCCGACGCCGCCCTCGACGCGGTCCTCGACCCGCACCAGCGCCTGGCGGTGCTGGCGGACGCGCGGGAGCGTGTCGTCCGCCGTGCAGTCGGGGAGGTATTCGCCCTCCACGTGCTCCGTGCCGCGCCACTGCCCGTGGAACTGCTCGTCGAAGCCCCCGTAGAGCCCGGTTGCGAGATGGAAGCCCGTGTCGGACACCGGTTCGAGCCCGAAGACGCGCTCGGTGCCGTCGCGCATCGTGCAGGCGATCTCGCCGCCGAGGAATCGTCGGGTGCGGTCGTCGAACCGCAGATCGGGGCGCGCGCCCGTAAACGGGACCCGGCGTCCGTCCGCGAGCTCGATGCCGCCTTCGAAGGTGACCCGGCTCCAATCACCGAACGCGAACCGCTGGAAGTAGAAGTGCAACCCGTAGTGGCTTCCGTCGGCCCGTTCGCAGACCACGGGGAACCAGAGCACGTACGCGGAGGTTCCTTCGGGCTGGCTCACCGGAGCGATGTCCGCCAGGGGTGCGCCGACCTGATAGCGCACGCCCCACGAGTGATCGCGGGTCGAGATCCACGTCCGGTCGTCGAGCTCGGTGCGGTCGCCATCGATCTCGACCCATCCCCGCGCCGTCCCGCCGTGGTGGTAGCGGATGATGTCCGCGTCGATGCGGTACCGGTCCCTGCTGATGTGAACTTCGCGCGACTCGACCGAAGGTGGGAGCGGGCCGGAGATCACCCACTCGAAGCTGATGGGCAGCGCCGCGCTCGCATCGAGCGCGAAGCGAACCTCGCGCAGCGGTTCGATCACCTCGTACCGAACGGGCCCCACGACCGTCGACTCGGGCCTCGGGGCCAGCTCCCGGCTGGCGCGCACCGTCCACTGCTCGACGCCGCGCGAGATGCCCGCGAACGCGTCCATGACCCCGCGGTTCGTGTACTTCCCCAAGCCGAGTGAGAGCTGGAGCGAACCGTCCTTGGCCGCCGCCATGGCGCAAACCTTCTCGGTCCAGCTCCGGTCACTGTTCCCGACCCGGGCGAACGTATCGACGATCTGGTGGGTGAGCTGCTCGTCAGCCGGGAGCAGAGGTCCGGAGCTCGTCACCGGGGTGACAGTACGCGAACCCAGGCAGGTCCACTCCGTGACCTCGTGCGTGCTCGTTCCAGCGGGCGGGTGTGACGTGAGTCCTGCCGTGGGGGCGGGAGTAGGGTCCGCGCGGGTTCGAGGAGGGAGATCGCGTGACGAAGCACCGCTTGCTCCCGGACCTTCCGTTCGGCTCGTATGACGAGTACGAGAGCGCGCGGGACGGGGGTGCCGGCCTCGCCGCCGCGCGACGCCTCGGGCCCGAAGCGACCATCAGCGCGCTGAGCGCTTCGGGGCTGCGCGGGCGGGGTGGAGCGGGGTTTCCGGCGGGGCGGAAGTGGGCGTCGATCCGCGCGGGTGGCGCCGACGCGGGCGACCGCTACGTGGTCGCCAACGGCGCGGAAGGCGAGCCCGGGACCTTCAAAGACCGAGCATTGATGGCGCGAAACCCGTACCAGGTGCTCGAGGGTCTGCAGATCGCGGCCGAGACGATCGGCGCAGCGCACGCGTTCGTCGGTGTCAAGCGATCGTTCGCGCCGCAGATCGAGGCGCTCGAACGCGCGTCGCGAGAGATGACCGAGCGGGGCATGCTCGGGTCGATCCCGATCACCATCGTCACCGGACCCGACGAGTACCTGTTCGGTGAGGAGACCGGGCTGCTCGAAGTGGTGGAGGGCGGTGATCCACTCCCGCGGATCGTGCCGCCCTATCTGATGGGTCTGTTCGCGACGACCCCTCCCGTCGGCTGGTCGGCCGGCGCGGACGTGGTCGAGGACGGATCGATCACGGGGAGCAACCCGACGCTGGTGACCAACGTCGAGACGTTGGCCAACGTCCCGCTGATCCTCGCCCGCGGGTCCGACTGGTACCGATCGGTGGGGACCTCGGAATCCCCGGGAACCGTCATCGCCACCGTCGTGGGTGACGTGCAACGCGCGGGTGTCGCCGAGATCGAGCTCGGCACGCCCCTCTCGGAGGTCATCGTCGGGATCGGTGGCGGAGTCCGGCCCGGTCGACGATTCAAAGCCGCGCTGTCCGGCGTCGCCAACCCGGTGATCACCGCGGCCGACGTCGACGCGCCGTTGGCCTACGAGACGATGCAGGCCATCGGCTCGGGGATGGGCGCCTGCGGGTTCATCGTCTACGACGACACCGCGGACATGGTGGCTGTGGCTCGGATGGTGAGCCGCTTTCTGTACGTCGAGTCGTGCGGGCAGTGCCCGGCGTGCAAGTTCGGTACCGGCGAGGTCACCGCGTACTTGGAGAACATCGCGGCGGGCACCGGTGACGAGCACGACATCGAGCTGATTGGCGCGCGCCTGTTGACGGTGACCGACGCGAATCGCTGCTACCTCGGAACGCAGGAGCAACGCGTGATCTCCAGCCTCTTGCGCGCGTTTCCCGAGGACTTCGTGGCACATCTCGAAGGGGCCGCTCCAGCCCTCTTGTTGCCGGTTCCGAAGCTGGTCTCGCTTGATGACGGGGTGGCGACCTATGACCCGCGTCAAGGGCTCAAGCTGCCGGACTGGACGTTTGCTTCATAGCTGTCACGGGGCAACGGGTCGCACGCGGGTCTTGCGTGGTTCTTTCGTTGTGTGGGGTCCGGGTCTTACTTCGGGTTGCGATCGTGGGTCGTGTTCCGAATGGCTCGGAGCTTGACGAGAGGATCTGACATGAAGGCCAAGAAGATCGCTGCGACGACGTTGGGATTCGCGCTCTTGGCGGGAGGAGGGTTGGGCGCGAGCTTGCTGCCGTCGGCGGCGTCGGCGGCTGACTCGAGCTCATCGACCTCGACTGCTGCGAGCACGACCAAGGACGCGCCGGGCGAGTGGATGCGTGCGGCACTGACGAAGCTCGTGACTGCGGGGACGCTGACGCAGGCGCAAGCCGACGCGGTCACGAAGGCGCTCGAGGCCGCGCGTCCTGACGGCGGCCCCGGCGGCGCTCCTGGTCACCGCCAGGGCGGGCCCGGTCTCACGGTCGCGGCCAAGGCGCTCGGCATGAGCGCGGCGGACCTGCGCACGGTGCTCCGGTCCGGCACGACGATTGCTGCCGTCGCGAAGGCCCACAACCTCGACCTCCAAACGGTGATCACGGCGCTCGTCGCCGAGGAGAATTCCCACCTCGCCCAGGCGGTGACCGACGGCCACCTCACCCAGGCCCAGGCCGATGCACGCCAGGCCGACGCCACGCAACGCGCGACCGACATGGTCAACGGCGTCCGTCCGACCGCCCCGCCTCCCGGTTGATCGGGTCCTGCTCGGCGCGCCGGACGTGGAGGGGTACCTCGATCATCTCGACACCGCGATCGCGCGGCAGGTCGAGGAGCTCGGGGACTCCGGCACCTTCGAGGTGTTCTCGCTCGCACGCCGCCTCGGGCATCGCCTCGCGCTGGGTTGCTGGATGGGCGACGACGCGGGCGCGGCCCCGCTCCTCGACGAGCTGATCGCCGATTTCGAGCAGCTCGATGGCGCCGAAGCGCTCCCGCTCCAGATTGGCGGTGCCGCGCGGGCTGCCGCGCCGTGCCACGTGCGCTACTCGTGTCGCGCGGCTTCCTGATCGATCACTCGCTCCATCGGACGCGGACCGCGTCCCGCCACACCGAGAGGCACTCGCGGTCACCGTCGACGGAGAGGGCATCGGGCGGCACGCGGTTCCAGAGCAGGAGGTAGAGGTCCGACGCGGTGGCTGCCACCGTGCAGTCACTCCGCGGTGCCGACGCGTCGTCGTCGACCACGACCTCGACCCGATCCGGCCCGAGCTGCGCCGACCACTCCCGCTCGAGATCCGTTGCGCGCAGGTGCAGGCGCGGTGGCGGCTCGGCGTGCGGATACCGACCTGTGCGCGCCGCGAAGCCGAACAGGATCTCGTTGATCCCGTCGGCCGCGAGCTCGGGCGCGTAGGGCGTGATGGGCCCGGTGCAGCTCTCTGTGTCGGCGCGGTGGATCGCGGTCTCGTGCGCCTGGCGCCGAGCCCAGAACGCGATCGGGCTCGGCGCGGCAAAGAAGTGCCAGCACTCGAGGTTCGGATCGGCGTCACGCAGGGTCCGCACGAGATCGGCGTGCCCGGCGCGGAACCAGTCGACCAGGTCGGCGTCGCCGGGCCACCGGCCCACCACTTCCAGGAGCGTCGTGTCGTACCGCTCGGTGCGGGCTTCGCGGATCGTCGTCGCGGCCCAACGGTGGATCCCCCCGATGTGGTGCAGGAGGTCCCGCAACGGCCAGTCCGGGACCGTGGTCACCGGCGTCTCGGGATCGACATCGGTGGCCGCGATCGCGAGCAGCTCCCCTTCGTGCTGGAGGAAATCGATGTGTTCGTCCACTTCCACGGACCCGACGATACGCGCCGGTAGGGTGACCGCACATGGAGAAAGCGAGCCGGATGGCCGAGTGGCGGGGCCGGGCGTTCGGGCCTGCTTCGGAGCTTCCGTACCGTCGGCGCACGAGCGACCGGATCCGGGTCGTCGTCGCGGTCGTGCTGATGGCGCTCCTCATCGCGCACCAGGGCCACGAGAACGCGAGCGAGGACAGCCTCTTCCAGCTCGTCAACGGGCTCCCGAACGCGCTTGCGCCGCTGTTCGAGTTCCTCTACCGGTTCGGCGCGCTGTGGGCGGTCGGCCTGGTGGTCGTTGCCGCGCTCGTCGCGCGTCGCTGGCGACTCGCACGCGACATGGCGATCGCAGGTGTCGCAGCGTGGTTCCTCGCGCGACTGATCGGCGTCGTGGTCGTCGGGAACTCCAGCATCATGCAGGGAATCGACTACGCGCGCCGGTTCGACCAGACGCCGTCGTTTCCCGTGGTGCGCCTGGCGGTCATCGTCGCGGTGATCGCGGTGGCGTCGCCGTATCTCACGCGACCGATCCGCCGCCTCGGACAGCTGCTGATCCTGCTCCTGGCGGTCGCGTCGCTGTACCTGGGAACCGGGCTCCCGGACGCCGCGCTCGCCGCCATTGCCCTCGGTTGGGGAATCGCAGCGATCGTGCACCTGGCGTTCGGCTCGCCCGGCGGACGGCCCACGACCGCGCAGGTGGCCGCCGCGCTGCAGGAGCTGACCGGGTTGGACGGCTCCGTCACGCTCGCTCCGTCACAACCCCACTACGGCACCGTCATGCTCTCGGACGGCAGCGACGGGCCGTTGTGGATCCGGGTGCTCGGCCGGGACGAGGCAGACGCGCAGTTCCTCGCGAAGGTCGGTCGGTCCGTGCTCTACAAGGACGCGGGTCCGAAGATGCACCTCACCCGGCTGAGTGAGGTGGAGCACGAGGCCTACGTCACGCTTCTTGCCGAGCGAGCCGAGGTGCGCGTGCCGCCGGTTGTCGTTGCCGGCGTCGCGGGACCGAGTGCCGCGCTGCTGGTGATCCGTCCGGTCGCCGGGACGAGGCTGAAGGAGACGGATCCTGCGGTCGTCACCGATGCGGTGCTCGACGATCTCTGGGCCCAGGTGAGTCGTCTTCACGGAGCGCGCGTCGCGCACGGCGCGCTGAACGCCCGTCACGTCGTGCTCGGCAACGACGGCGCGGCGATCGTCGGCTTCGAGCGCGCGGTCGGCTCCGCGAGCGGTACCCAACGGGCCGCAGACGTCGCGGAGCTGCTCCTGAGCACCGCGGATCTGGTGGGCAACGACCGGGCGATTGCTGCCGCGATGCGGGGGGTCGGGACCGCGACGTTGGTCGAGGCACTTCCGCTGCTCCAGCCGGCCGCGCTGAGCAGCGACATGCACGTGCGGCGCAAGGAGCGCAAGGAGCGCAACCAGGAGATTGCCGCGCTCCGCGACGCGGCCGCGGCGGCAGCCAGTACGGAGGCGCCGCCGCTCCAGCAGCTGTACCGGGTCAGTGGCACGAACTTGATGATGGCGATCGGCACGCTGATCGCGGTCTTCGCCCTCTTGTCCCAGGTCGGCGACCCGCAGACGTTCTACGAGACGATCAAGGGCGCCGACTGGGCCTGGCTCGCGGTGGCCATGTTCATCTCGCTGCTCACCAACTTCGCGACCGCGATCGCGCTCATGGGCACCGTGCCGATCAACCTGCCGCTCGTCCGCACGGCCGAGCTGCAGCTGTCGATGTCGTTCTCGAACCTCGCCGTCCCCGCGGTGGGAGGCATGGCCGCGCAGATCCGGTTCCTCCAGCGCCAGGGCGTCGACCTCGCGTCGGCGGTGGCCTCGGGCGGGCTGCTCATCAACGTGGGCAACATCGTGGCGCAGGTGATCCTGCTCGTCTTCGCGGTGGTGCTGTCGCCGACCACCCTCCACGCCGGGAAGATCCCGACGGACTCGATCGTGGAGGTGGTGCTGATCGCGCTCGTGGTCATCGCGATCGGACTCGGGGTCGTCTTCGGGGTGCCGAAGGTGCGGAAGCTCGCACTCCCGCCGATCAAGAGCGCGTCGGCCACGATGTGGGCGGCCGCCCGCTCGCCTCGGCGCGTCGCGCAGCTCCTCGGTGGGAACACGATCAACGCGTTGATGTACGCCGCGGTGATGGACGCCTGCCTCGCGGCCTTCGGTGGTTCGATCAACTTCTGGACGCTGCTGTCGATCAACATCTTCGTCTCGACGATCGCGTCGCTGGTCCCGATCCCGGGGGGCGGCACCGCCGTCTCCTCGGTCGGCATGTCCGGAGCGCTGGTCGCGGTCGGGATCTCGAACGAGGTCGCGGTTGCCGCGGTGCTCGCCAATCAGCTCGTGGCGAACTTCATCCCCGCAGTGCCGGGCTGGTGGGCAACGAACGACCTGCTCCACGACGAGTACCTCTGAGCGATCACGCGACTTCGGCGCAATCCACTCGGAGCGGAGGCGCGTCGAGCGCGCAGTGCGACGTCGGAACGGGGGCCTCGCCCTCGCTCGGCGCGTGCAGCGGGCGCCGGATCGTGGCCCAGGCAACCACACCTCCGGCCATGAGCGTGGCTCCCGCGATGAGCATCGCCACGTGGAACCCCGAGGAGAAGTCCACGGGGCTCCCGAAGTCCGCATTGCTGATCCCCGCGAGTGGAGGCAGGGTCGCGACCGCGATGAGCCCGGCCGTGCGCGCGACGTCGTTGTTCACTGCGGACGCGACCCCGGCGAACTGCTCCGGCGCCGCGCCGAGCACCGTCGCCGTCAAGGGCGCGACTGTCAGCGCGAGACCGCAACCGAACACGATCACCGCGGGCAGCACATCAGCCCAATAGGTGCTCGACGATCCGATGCGGGTCATCAGCATGAGTCCGCCGCCCGCGATGATGGGCCCGAAGGTCATCGGGATCCGCGGGCCGATGCGCGTCGCCAACCGGCCGGCTCTCGCGGATCCGAACAGCATGATGATCGTGATCGGGAGCAGGGCAGCGCCCGACGCGATCGGCGAGAAGTCGACCACTGTCTGCAGCTGGATCGGCAGGAGGAAGAACGCGCCTGCGAGCGCGGCGTACACGACGAACGTCACGCCGTTGGCCGCGCTGAACTGCATCGTCTTGAAGATGCCGAGTGGGACCAGCGGGTGCGCGCTGCGCTGCTCGACCGCCACGAACGCCCCGAGACACGCCAGCCCACCGATGAGCGGTATGAGCACCTCGGGTGACGACCATCCCCGCTCCGGTCCGCTCGTGAGTGCGGCGATCACGCCCGCCAGTCCGAGAACCGTGAGTGCCGCGCCCGCCAGGTCGAGACCGGAGGGAGCGCTCTCGTTGCGCGTCTCCGGCACGTGCTTCAGCCCTACGACGATCACGACGACCGCGAACGGCAGGTTGATGAGGAAGATCCAACGCCACGACGCCGACTGCACGAGCCACCCACCGAGGAACGGGCCGAGCGCGGTCATGATGCCGCCGAGCCCGGACCAGGCGCCGATTGCGGCGGCGCGGTCGTCCGACGCGAAGCTCGCTTCGAGGATGGCCAGGCTGCCGGGCGTGAGCAGCGCTGCGCCCATTCCCTGCAACGCGCGGGCCGCGATCAGGACTTCGGTGTTCGGGGCGACGGAGCAGATCAGCGAGGCGCCGGCGAACCAGCCGACGCCGATGAGGAACATCTTCCGGCGCCCGAACCGGTCGCCGAGCGCGCCACCGAGCAGGAGGAACCCGGCCAGGGTGAGCGTGTACGCGTTGACGACCCACTGCAGACCGGAGAGGCCGGCGCCGAAGTCCTTGCCGATCGTCGGCAGCGCGATGTTGACGACCGTGGCGTCGAGCATCGCCAACCCCGAGCCGAGCACCGTCGCGAGCAGGACCCAGCGGCCCGCAGGCGTCCCGAAGCGGAGGTTGCGTTCGGTCACGATGGGCTCCGGACGGTCAGCTCCGGGGAAGTGGGTGCGCCTGGAAGAACTTCCAGATGAGCTCGTCGGCGTTGATCGAAGAGGTCGTCGGGCCCACTGCGGCCACGACCGCCTTCGAGAAGTCGCTGCCCGGCCAGGTGTGTCCGCCACCGGTCACGCGGTACAGCTCGGCCTCGGCGCCCTTCGGGCACGAGAAGCTGATGAGCGTCACGTCGGCCGCGACCGCCTTCTCGGTCGGCGTCTTCTTGCAGCCGTTGCGGACCGCCCAGGCGGCCGTGATCTCGGGGATCGTCGGGCCCTTCGGCGCGCTCGGGTCCACCGCGGCCGGCCCGAGCTTCTTGCCCGAGCCATCGGGTGCGGGCAGGTCGGCGACCCTCGCGCCGAGACCGCCGTCGTAGCTGACGAAGCCGTCCGCGGTGCCGTGGAACGTGATCACGGGCACCGGGCGGGTCGGCTTGCATCCGGGGATGTCGCGGATCCCCGCGACCGGGGCGGCTGCGGCGATCCGATCCGCGTACTTGCATGCGACCGCCGAGGTCATGAACGCACCGTTCGAGAGCCCGGTGACGTAGACGCGCTGCTGGTCCACGCACACGGTGCGCTCGACCTCGTCGAGCAGGTCACCGAGGTAGATCATGTCGGCCGAGTCCAGCTTCGTGTCCCAACGCGGCACCGAGGTCCCGCTGCCTTGCGGCGTGATCGTGACGAAGCCGTGGGTGTCGCCGAAAGGTTCGAGCGCGGACATCTTGGTGTGGACCGTGGCGCCCTCCGCGTAGCCGTGCAGATCGAGCACGACCGGAACCGGCTTGGACCCGGAGTACCCCGCGGGGATGTGGCGGTAGTACCAGCGCTCGGCCCCGCCGGAGCTCGTCGTGACCTTCTGCTCGCCCGCCGCGAGCGGCGTCGTCGCCTTGCAGCCAGCCGACGGCTTGGCCGCGACCAGGGACGGGTTGGTAGTCGAGGCACGGGTCGGGGTCGAGCTATGGGCGCTGCTGCTGGTGCACGAAGCGAGCACCAGGACGGCGACTCCGAGAGCCAGAACGAGACGTACACGCATAGCAGCATCCTGGCACGAGGCCGTTGCGCCGGCACGTCGACACAACCCTGCCGAGCCTGACGACATGACCGAGCTCGGCGAGCGGTTCGTCGACGCCGTCAACGCGATCATCGGCGTCTATCGGGGGTACCGGGCGGCGCACGCGGGGGGATGGCGGGGTGTCGTACGCGCGGCGCGCCGCGTCGTGACCGAACGCCAGATGGCCCGGAGGGGCGTGAGGGCGAGTAGCCCCGTAGAGTGGGCTCATGACGAGTGCGACGATGAGTCCCGAAGACCGCTACACGATCATCTCGGCCGACTGTCACGCCGGCGCCAGCCACGAGATGTACCGCGAGTACCTCGAGAAGAAGTATCTCGACGACTTCGACGCCTGGCGCGAGAAGTACCGGAACCCGTTCCGCGACCTCCAGGACGGCGGTCGGGTGCGCAACTGGGACGACGAGCGCCGGATCGGTGACGAGGAGCGCGACGGCATCGTGGCCGAGGTGGTGTTCCCGAACACCGTCCCGCCGTTCTTTCCGAGCTTCATCCTGTTCGCTCGCCCTCCCACGGCCGACGAGTACGAGCACCGTCTCGCGGGCATCCGCGCGCACAACCGCTGGATGGCGGACTGGTGTGCGCGCTTTCCCGAGCGTCGCGCCGGTATCGGTCAGATCTTCCTGAACGATGTCGACGACGCGATCGAAGACGTGCGCTGGATCAAGGAGCACGGTCTGCGCGGTGGGGTGCTGATCTCCGCGGTCGCTCCGGACGTGGACTACATCAAGCCGCTCTACGACCCGGTCTACGACCCGCTCTGGAGAGTGTGCGAGGAGCTCGAGCTCCCAGTGAACAGCCACGGCGGCACCGGCCTTCCCAACTACGGGAAGTACCCCGCGGCCGCGCTGCTGTTCATCACGGAGGTGTCGTTCTACTCGCAGCGCCCCTTCGTGCAGCTGCTGTTCTCGGGCGTGTTCGAGCGCTTCCCCAACCTGAAGTTCGTGATGACGGAGATGGGCTGCGCGTGGCTCCCACCGATGCTGCGGCACTTCGACCGGCTGCTCGAGCAGATCCAGAAGACGGGTCGTACGGGTGAGATGCGGTATTCGGAAGAGCACGTCCTCCCGAAGTCCGCGACCGAGTACTTCCACCAGAACTGCTACGTGGGTGTGAGCCAGCCCGGTCCGGATGACGTCGCGGCGCGTTACAAGATCGGGCTGGATCGCTTCATGTGGGGCAGCGACTACCCCCATGACGAGGGGACGTACCCGTACACGCGCGAGCACCTGCGCCAGCTGTTCCATGACAGCGACCCCGCTGAGCTGCAGCAGATCCTCGCGGGCAGCGCGGCGGACCTCTACGGCTTCGATCTCGACGCGCTCGCGCCGCTCGCCGCCAAGGTCGGCCCGACGGTCGCCGAGCTCTCGCAGCCGCTCACCGAGCTGCCGGAGAAGCCGAACGAGGCGCTCCTGAAGGCCGTGCACAACACGTAGGGCGTCACGAACGGGAACGCAACGGGGGGGGGAGTGCCGTGCCGTACATGAGCGGGCGAGTGGTGCACGATGCCGATGCCCACATCATGGAGACCCCGAACTGGCTGCGCGATCACGCAGACCCCGTTGTGCGCGACCAGATCCCTCCACTCTCGCTGTCGGGTGGCAACGAGCTGCGCCAGACCGGCGATCCGGAGGAGCAGCTGCGCGACCTCGAGGCCGCGTTCGAGCGGTTGGCGCGCAAGCACGCATCGGACGAGTACCGCGCGGTCGAGGCCGAAGAGATCATGAACCGCAAGAACTTCGCCGCGACCGGAGCCTTCATCCCCCAGGACCGCTCCCGCGCCCTGGATCTCCTGGGGTTCTCGAGCCAGCTCGTGTTCAACACGTTCCACAACCGGCGCCTCCACGACTGGGAGCACACGGGCAACCTCGAGCTCGCGCTCGGCACCGCGCGTGCGCACAACCGCGGGATGGTCGAGTTCTGCGCGGGTGACGTCCGCCTGTTGCCGACCTGCTACGTCCCGCTCGTCGACTTCGACGCAGCGCTCGCGATGACCGACGAAGCGATCGCGATGGGTGCCGCCGCGCTCCTCGTCGCATCCGGCTGCCCGCCGGGTCACTCTCCCAGCCACCTCGCGCTCGACCCGGTCTGGGCCCGCGCGCAGGAGGCGGCCATCCCGATCGTGTTCCATGTCGGCGGCACCGGGGACCTCATCGACGCGAGCTACTTCCAGAACGGCCTACCCATCCCGCCCGACTTCCATGGCGGCGAGGAGAACTTCCGGTCGGTCGACTACATGGGGATCCCGGGACCGCCGGCGCAGACGCTGGCCACGATGATCTTCGACGGCGTGCTCGAGCGGTTCCCGGACCTGCGCATCGGTGTCATCGAGCAGGGCGCGATCTGGGTGCCGTCGTGGATGCGCCAGATGGAGTCGGCGTTCGAGGCGTTCGTCAAGCACGAGGAGCGTCTGCGCGCCCTGTCGATGCGCCCGAGCGAGTACGTGCGCCGCCAGATCCGCTTCACGCCGTATCCGACCGAAGACGTGGGCTGGATCATCGAGCAGGCCGGACCCGAGGTCTGCCTGTTCTCCTCGGACTACCCCCACGTCGAGGGCGGACGCCGCCCGGTGGAGCGCTTCGAGGCGTCGTTGGGCGACGCGGACGAGCAGACCCGGGACGCCTTCTACCGCGACAACTTCCTCGACCTCATGGGCTCGGCCGCGATGGCACTCGCAAGGTAGGTGCGACGCAACCTCAGGCCAGCAGCTCGTGGAACGGCTCGGGATCGGAGAGACTCGTCGCGGAAGTGCCGCGACGGACGAACTCGACCCGTGCGGGCCAGCGGGTCACGAATTGATCGTTGGTCGAGGAGTCCCAACGAAGGAAGCTCACTTCCTCGATGTCGACCCGAAAGAGATGGAAGCGGCCAGGTTCCGGTCGCCATCCGAGAGTGGATGCCACCGCGTCGGCGCGGATTGTGCCGACGAGCACCACACCAGGGTCGCCGAGCTTGGCTCGACCGAGCTGCGCCAGAGCCGGCTCCAACTGCTCGAACTCGTCCCGGTGCACCCGACCATGGTCTTCGGAAGCCGCAACGGCGGCAATGGATGCTCAACGAGGTGGCCGGCTACCGGCGCCGGCCCACGAGGTGGAAGAGCCGGCTGAGCTGGCGGTACGGATCGCGCCGGCTGGCCTCGAGCTCGACCGCGAGCACCTCGTCGATCGGATCGCCGGCGGGCCGGTCCCGCGCCCACTGCTCGCTGAACAACCGGACGCCGTACCAGGCGATCTGATCGACGCCATGCGTGCGGAGCTCGTCGGTCAGCTCGTCGAGATCGTCGCCGCGCGTGTCGATGCCGAGCCCGTTGACCTGGCGTTCGGCGTCGAACGCGGCGAGCGTCGCACTCCAGTCACCATCGAGTCCCGGCCGCATGGCCATCGTGCGCCGGTTCTTCGTGACGATCGAGACGATGCCGCCCGGTCGAGCCGACGCACACAGCGCGGCGAGCAACGGGCTCGGATCGTCGAGGTACATGATCACGCCGTGACACAGCACGCTGTCGAACCGACCCTCGCCGAGCAACACCGGCGCCTGCTCGCCGTCGGCTTCGACCAGCTCGACGCGCGCCGCGACCTCGTCGGGCTCGGCGTCGAGGCGGAGCGCGGCCTCGGCCAGCATGACGGCTGAAGGATCCACGATCGTGACCTGGTATCCCGCGCTGGCCAGCGGGATCGACTGGTGACCCGCGCCACCACCGATGTCGACGATCTCCGCGGGAGCCGGCGGGAGGTGCTCGGTCAGGTGATCGTGCAGGACGTGGGTCCGGATCTGCCCGTACAGCTGGGTGTAGTGGTGGACGAACTGATTGGCCACCGGATCCCACCGCGCATCACCCATCCCCGCATTCTGGTCGCGCAGGTAGCGTCGGGCATCGCCACCGTCCTGATTCCGCTGCCCGACCGTGACTTCGACGTCACCGAGGTGGCAGTGCCGTGGCGGCTGTTCACCCGCCTCGGTCACCACGTGCGGTTCGCTACCGAGCACGGCGGCACCGCACCCGCAGCTGACCAACGGTTGCTCGACGGCGTGATCTTCGGCCAGCTCGGCGCGGAGGACGAACCGAAGGCCTTCTACGCCGAGATGCAGTCCGACGGCGAGTACCGCGCGCCGATTGCGTGGGCCGACATGAAGCCCGATGAGCTCGACGGGCTGATCCTGCCCGGCGGGCACGCTCCCGGCATGCGCCAGTACCTCGGCAGTCAGGTGCTGCGCGACCGGGTCGCCGAGTACTGGGGGCTCGGCCGTCCCGTGGGTGCGATCTGCCACGGCGTGCTGGTCCTCGCGCGCACCAGCGACCCGGCCACCGGGCGCAGCGTTCTGTTCGGACGGAAGACCACATGCCTGCCGAAGTACATGGAGCGATCCGCGTACCTGGCGACGGCGTGGAAGCTCGGGCGCTACTACCGCACGTACCCGGAGTACGTCGAAGACGAGGTTCGGGCGGCGCTGCGCGACCCGGCTGACTTCGTGCGCGGGCCGCGGGTGCTGTCGAAGCGCGGCACCGACACCGACGACCGCCCGGCGTTCGTCGTCGAGGACGGGAGCTACGTGTCGGCGCGTTGGCCCGGCGACTCGTACCGGTTCGCCAAGCGATTCGCGGCCCGGCTCGACCCGTGAGTCGGCGGCGGCCACGGTTGCTCGTCCATTGGACGTTTTGCCACGGCAACGGGGGCTATCGGTCCAATGCACGAGGCGGCATCCTGAACCTGGTTCCGAAGAAATTCTGCGCCGGATGTCGAGAACCGGATTCCGGTCGCGACATCTGAGTGAGCGGCGCCACCCGGCGGCCGCCCGAGAGGAAGGACGAAGCGATGCGCTTCATGCTGCTGCAGAACTACGGAGAGGTCGGATCGGGCTGTGTGCCGATGGACCAGTGGACTCCCGGCGACATCAAGGCCCATATCGACTTCCAGATCGCGTTGAACGCCGAGCTGCTCGAGAGCGGTGAGCTGATCGACGCCCAGGGGCTCGCGCATCCGGAACAGGCCAAGTTCGTGACGTACGACGGGGTGGGCGCGCCCGTGATCACGGACGGCCCGTACCCGGAGTCCAAGGAGCTGCTCGCCGGGTTCCGGTTCATCGACGTCGAGTCGCTCGACCGGGCGATCGAGATCGCGGCGCGGGCGTCGGCGGCGCCGGGTCCGAACGGGGTGCCCATCCAGGATCACATCGAGGTGCGCCAGGTGCTGAGCGCTCCCGATCCCGAGATGTGACGGACGCGGCACGCACCGAGGACCTGCTGCGTCAGCTCGCGCCCCAGGTCCTCGGTGCAGTCACCCGTCGCTACCGCGACTTCGCCGACGCCGAGGACGCCACCCAGGAGGCGCTCGTCGCCGCGACCACCTCGTGGCCCACCGAAGGGATGCCGGACAACCCGCTCGCTTGGTTGATCCGCGTGGCTTCGCGTCGCATGGTCCAGCACTACCGCCGCGACGACGCGCGCCGGCGCCGAGAGGACCTCGCCGCGTCATGGTCGATCGCGGGTCCCGAGACTGCTTCGGGACGCGACGACTCCCTCATCCTCATCTTCATGTGCTGCCACCCATCGCTGACACCGGCCTCCGCGATCCCGCTCACGCTGCGCGCCGTCGGCGGTCTCACCACCCGCGAGATCGCGGCCGCGTTCCTGGTGCCCGAGGCGACGATGGCGCAACGGATCAGCCGGGCCAAGGCCAAGGTCAAGGACTCGGACGAGCCGTTCGCGCTCCCGCCGTCGGACCATCGCACCGAACGGCTGCGGTCGGTGCTCCACGTCCTCTATCTGATCTTCACCGAGGGCTACGCGAGCAGCGGCGGTCCCGACCTCGCGCGCACGGAACTCTCCGACGAGGCGATCCGGCTGGCTCGAGGTCTGCACGACGCGTTACCGGACAATCCGGAGGTGACCGGTCTGCTCGCACTCATGTTGCTCACCGATGCCCGCCGTACGGCTCGCACCGGAGCCGGTGGCGAGCTCGTGCCCCTCGCCGACCAGGAGCGCACGCGCTGGGACCGTGCGCTGATCCGCGAGGGGGTGGCCATGATCACCGAGGCCATCAAGCAGGGCCGGATGGGGGAGTACCAGGTGCAGGCGGCCATCGCCGCGATCCATGACCAGGCTGCTCGCTACGAGGACACCGACTGGTCCCAGATCCTCCCGCTGTATCGCCTGCTCGAGCGGATGACGGGCAACCCGATGGTGACGCTCAACCTCGCGGTTGCCACCGCGATGGTGGACGGTCCGAGTGCCGGGCTCGCGGTGTTGGAGGGTCTCGAGTCCGAGGACCGGCTCGGCGATCACCACCGCCTCCACTCGGTGCGCGCCCACCTCCTCGAGCTGGACGGCGACACCGAGTCCGCCATCGCCGAGTTGCGCGCCGCGGCCGCCCGCACGACCAACATCCGCGAGCAGCAGTACCTCACGACCAAGGCCGCCCGTCTCGCGACCGAGCCGCTGGACGCCTGATCAGCGGAAATCGCGGGGCCGATGTCGAAGGCCCGCCAACCGCTCCGACGTGCCGCGTGACGCGTCCATCGGGGATGCGCCATCATCGACCCGGAGGAGAACCCGATGCCCAAGCTTCGTGTGCACAACTTCACGATCTCGCTCGACGGGTACGCGGCCGGTCTCGGCCAGACCCTCGAGCGCCCGTTCGGCGCCGTCCCCGATCCCGGGCTCCACGAGTGGATGTTCGCGACTCGGTTCGGCCGGGAGATGATGGGCGAGGACGGGGGCGGCGAAGGTCTCGACAACGACTACGCGGTTGCGGGGGACGTGGGCATCGGCGCCACGATCATGGGCCGCAACATGTTCGGGCCGATCCGCGGTGCGTGGGACGACGACGACTGGAAGGGCTGGTGGGGTGACGAGCCGCCGTACCACCACCCGGTGTTCGTGCTGACGCACCACCCGCGTGCACCGATCGCGATGCAGGGGGGCACGACGTTCCGCTTCGTCGACGGCGGCATCGAGTCCGCGCTCGCGCAGGCGTTCGACGCGGCCGGGGGCGAAGACGTGAGGATCGGCGGTGGCGCGGCAACCATCCAGCAGTACCTGCGCGCCGGATTGATCGACGATCTCCACCTCGTCATCTCGCCGTTGCTGATCGGCGCCGGCGTTCGCCTCTTCGATCACACCGACGGTGTGCCCGACGGATACACCTGCGTCGAGCTCGTGTGCTCACCCGCGGTCGTCCACGCACACCTCGCCCGCATCGATTCCTGAAGGAGTGCCATGAGCAACGAGATCGGGAGGCGGTTCGCCGAGGCGATCGCCGCGAAGGACAGCGGGGCCCTGCTCGAGGTACTGGATCCGGACGTCGACTTCCGGGGCCTGACCCCGGGCAGGTTCTGGGAGGCCAGCTCGGCTACGACGCTCGTGGACGACTTCGTCCTCGGCAAGTGGTTCGAGCCCTCTGATCACATCGACGCGTTGGAAGAGGTGCGGAGCGGCTCGGTCGCGGGCCGCGATCGCGTGTCCTACCTGCTGCGCATCACCAACGACGACGGAACGTTCCTGGTCGAGCAGCAGGCGTATTACGACGTCGAGAACGATCGCATCACCTGGCTGCGCGTCCTGTGCTCGGGGTTTCGCGCGATCGACGCCTAGCCCCAGAACGTCAGTAGTAGCGGAGCTCGACCAGGTTCTGGTCGGGATCGCGGATGTAGATCGACGTGCCGTCGCCGCGGGCGCCGAAACGGATGCCCGGTCCGTCGACGACCTCGAAGCGCCCGCTCGCCTTGAGCGCGTCGAAGTCCATCGGCTCGACGACGAGGCACAGGTGGTCGAGGTTCTCGCCCGTGCGCGGGAGCGCGATCAGGTCGATGATCGAGTCGGCGCTGACGCGCACGGACGGGAAGAACCGCTCGCCCCGGCGCCACTCCTCGACGTGGATGGGCTCGAGGCCGAGCTCCTCGATGTAGAACGCGAGCGAACGCTCCACGTCGGCGACGTTGAGCACGACATGGTCGAGTGCGGTGATGCGAATCTCGTCGGTCACCGCTGCATTATGGCTGGAGGAGCAGGGCGAGGCGGCGGCCGGCGATGTGCAGGCCGATCAGGCCCATGGCGGCGAGATAGAGCACGTTGATGGACAGCGTCCAGCTGAGCTCGCCGAATGCGAGCGCGCGCTCGAGTGCGACTCCCTGGTACAGCGGGGTGCACCGGATGATCCATTGCACGCCCGCGGGGTACTGCGACAAGGGGAAGAAGGTGGCCGAGAACAGGAACAGGGGCAGGAGCGCCATGTTCACGTAGTCGAAGTCCACGAAGGACCGCATGAACGTGGTGCACGCCATCCCCGCACCGGCGAACGCGAATCCGATGAGCATCGCGGCGGGGAGGCAGAGGATCGCCCACCATGACGACGTGAGGCCGAGGATCGCCATGAAGAACAGGAACGCGGCTGCGTAGATCGTGCCCCGCATCAGGGCCCACCCGAGCTCGCCGCGCGCGACGTCCACGGGACCGAGCGGCGTGGCGAGCATCGCGTCGAAGGTCTTCGCGTACTTGTACTTGAAGAAGAAGTTGAACGTGGTGTCGAACACGGAGCCGTTCATCGCGGCCGCGGCGAGCAGACCCGGCGCGACGAACTGGTCGTACGGCACCATCTGGCCACCGGGCCCCTTGACGGTGCCGACGAGCGCGCCGACGCCGATGCCGATCGACGCGAGGTAGAGAAGCGGCTCGGCGAACCCGGTGAGGAAGATGCCCCACAACCGCCGGTACGCCAGCACGTTGCGCTCGATGACGTGGAAGTAGAGCGCGGTCATGTCGCGAGCTTCTTCGTGAAGGTGCGGATGCCCCACCGCGCGCCCAGGACCACGATCGCCATCAGGATCGCAACGTTCGCGACCGCTTCCGGCGGGTCGATCGATCCCGTCGTCGCGCCGCGGCAGAGCTGGACTCCATGCCAGAGCGGGGACAGCCAGCAGAGCGGCTGGAGCCAGCTCGGGAGCTGCGAGACCGGGAAGAACGTGCCTGAGAAGAGGAACAGCGGCACCACCCCGAGCCGCATGATGACGGGGAAGCGGAAGTCCGTGTCCTGGGTCCCGGCGAACGCGGTCAACGGCGCGGCAAAGGCGAGCGCGGTGAGCACCGCGGCGGGGATCGCGAGCGGCGCCCACCACGACAGCACACCGCCGAACAGCGCGGCGACGATCAGGAACAGCGTGCCGCCGATCGCCGCGCGCACCGCAGTCCACGCCACGACACCCAGGAACACGTCGCCGGGCCCGACGGGCGTGGCGACCATGGCGTGGAACGTCCGGATCCACTTCGTGCCGGCCATGATCGGCCAGAGCGATTCAGCCGCGGCACCGTTCATCGCACTCGCGGCCATGAGCCCGGGCACCACGAACGCGAGGTACGAGACACCGTCGACGGTGCCCTTGCCCCCCTTGACCAGCCCGCCGACGCCGAGCCCGATCGCCCCGAGGAACAGGATGGGGTTGATGAGGTACGCGACCGCGGAGCCTCGCCAGAACTTCCGGAAGATGTGGGCCTGGTGCTCGACGACCCGGGTCGCAAGGAGTGTCGGCATCTACTCCTCCAGCGTGCGGCCGGTCAGGCGGAGGAACACGTCCTCGAGCGAGCTGCGACGCACGAGCACGGTCTCGGGATGCACACCGGAGCGCCCGAGCTGCTCGACCTCGGTCTCGCCGTCCGCGGTGTAGATGAGGATGCGGTCCGCAAGGTTCTCGTGCGGGACGTCGGTCCTCGAGATGAGGGCCAGCGCCTTCGCCCGGTCGTCGTCCGCGTCGAAGCGCAGCTCGACGACCTCTCGGGTCGAGTGCTGATCGATCAGCTGGCGCGGCGATCCCTCGGCGACGATGAGGCCACCATCCATGATCACGAGCCGATCACACAGCTGCTCGGCTTCGTCCATGTAGTGGGTCGTCAGCACGAGGGTCACGCCCTGGCGCTTGAGCTGGTACAGCCGCTCCCACACGAGGTGACGGGCCTGCGGGTCGAGCCCGGTGGTCGGCTCGTCGAGCAGCACGAGCTCGGGGCGGTTGATCAGCGCGCGGGCGATCGTGAGCCGGCGCTTCATCCCGCCGGAGAGCTCGTCCACCCGGTCGCCGCTGCGGTCGGTCAGCTGGACGAAGCTCATCAGCTCGTCGGCCCGCTCGCGGATCACGGGGCGAGCCAGCCCGAAGTAGCGGCCGTAGATGAGCAGGTTCTCGCGTACGGTCAGCTCGAGGTCGAGCGTGTCCTCCTGGGGAACCGCACCGAGCCGGGCGCGGATCTCGGACCCCTGGGTGGCGGGGTTCATCCCGAGCACCCGCAGCTCGCCGTCGGTCACCGGCGACACGCACGAGATCATGCGCATCGTCGAGGTCTTGCCCGCGCCATTCGGTCCGAGGAACCCGAACGCTTCGCCCGGCTCGACCCGGAAATCGATCCCATCGACCGCGACGAAGTCCTCGAAGCGCTTCGTCAGCTTCTTTCCCTCGATCAACGCATCGCTCACCCCGTCGACGCTACCGGCACGCCCGCCCGAAGCCTCCCGGGTTTGCGCACACGGCAGTTGGCGCGGGGTGCGCGTAGTCTCCGGGCCTGATGGAGAAGCTGATGTACGTGCTGTGGGGAGACGGGAGCCCGGACGAGGGCAACGGGCTGCGCGAGCGGCTTCTCCGCGAGGTTGCGCCGCAGCTGTTCGCGGCGGGAGGCCGTGCGCTGACCGTGGATGTGCACGATGCCGAAGCCGCGCAGGCTCCGCCGCCGATGCCGACGCCGGACGGCGAAGAGACGATTGCCGCGGTCGTCTCGGTATGGATCGACGCGTACGACCGGCGCGCCGCGTTCGAGCGCGCGATCGGCGCGCTCGGTCACCGGTTCGCCGGGTACCTCGTGGTCGAGTCCGTCTACGACGACTACGGAACCACTCAGTGGTCAGGTCCGCGTGACTGGCCCGATGGGGACCGTTCTCCCGGTGTGCTCACGGTCGCGCTCATCCATCGCCCGGAAGGGCTCGACTACTCGGAGTGGATCGAGCGCTGGCACGGCACGCAGTCACCCCTGTCCGCCCAGCTCCAGCCGCGGACCCGCTACGTGCGCAACGAAGTGGTGCGCGCGATCACCGACGGCGCGCCTGAGGTGCACGGGATCGTCGAGGAGGCGTGGGCATCCGCCGAAACGGTGGCCGATCCGATGCTGTTCTTCAACTCTGGTGGCGACCCGGCCGTGATGCAGGCCAACGTCGAGAAGATGCTCGAGAGCGTCAATGCCTGTCTCGACCTCGGCCGGTTCCGGACCGCGACGATGAGCGAGTACCTGGTTCGCTCGGTCTAGAGCGTCGCGGGTGCGGGCGTCGGCCAGTGCACGCGGGTTGCCCAGCCCGCTCGCTCGAGGACGCGGATCAAGCCCGCAGAGAGGTCGACCTGGCGGGGAAGCACGCCGTGACGGGCGGAGCTGGGATTGGCGTGGTGGTAGCTGTGCCAGCTCTCACCGAGCGAGAGCAAGGCGAGCGGCGCGAAGTTCGTGCTCTGGTCCTTGGTCTTGAACGGCTTGGTCCCGAACATGTGACAGATCGAGTTGATGCTCCACGTGACGTGGTGAAAGAGCGCCATGCGCACGAACCCGGCCCAGATCAGCGCGGTGAGCGCGCCGGTGAACGTCCCCGTGATCCACCAGCCGATTCCGAACGGGATGGCGAAGGAGAGTGCGGCGAACACGGGGAAGAGGCGCGTCGCGGTGACGATGTCGTCGTCCTTCAGCAGGTCCGGGACGAAGCGGGTCTTGTTCGTGACGTCGGGTGTGAAGAGCCAGCCGATGTGCGCGTAGCCGAAGCCCTTCGCCCGAGCGAGAGTGCCCGAACCGTACCGGTGCGGCGAGTGCGGGTCGCCCGGCTGGTCACTGAACATGTGGTGGCGGCGGTGGTTCGCGACCCAGCTCGTCACGGACCCTTCGAACGCCATCGAACCAGCTGCGGCGAGGATGAACTTGAGCGGTCGGTTCGGGGTGAAGCTCTTGTGCGTGAAGAGCCGGTGGAACCCCACGCTGATGCCGAAGCCGGCAACAAGGTAGAAGACCGCTGCAAGGACGAGGTCGTGCAAGCTCACGGCCTGACCCCAGAGCAGTGGTATCGCGATTGCCAGCACCACGGCCGGTCCGATCACGAACAACGACGTGACCACGCGATCGGTGATCACACTGCTGCGGTTGGGCCGGGCCTGGGTTTCAATCAACGCGTCACTGTCCGTTCCAAGAATTGGTGCGGCCCGACGTGACCACCCTGCCGTACACAACGCAGGCCACCCGAAGAATGTTCCGGGCAGCGGACGCACGGGATGGTGAGCAAGTAGCGGCGGTCGCGAGGTTCGCGAGTGGAAGTCATCCTTCCACCTCCGCGCGCGCGAAGCCGGGCGCGGACACGCTGATCTCTTGTTGAGAAGTGGGGTCCCCGTCAGAGCCGTCTTCCGGGCGGGGAGAGGCGGCTCGGGATCGGACAGGACGGGAGAGCCCGAGGCGGGAGAGCCCGGGGACCCCGCTCGCGCGCTCCCATCGGGCGCGGAGGCGCCGGGACGGGGCGAGCACGCGAGCGCGATCACCGGAGGTGACGGGTGCGAGACGCGAATCGGGAACGGGAGTTGCAAGCCCTGCTGCAGGCAACGAAGCGGCCTCTCTGGTCCTCACCTGCGTCCGGGGTCCAGTGGCGCTGCTTCTGTGTTCGTCCAGACTATCGCACGAATGCCTCGGTCTGACTAGGAGAAGTCCGGGTCGGCGACCGTGGGCCCACTCAGCGGGGGGCGAGCTTGTAGCGGGCGAGATCCTCCACCCGTTCAACGAAATTGGTGCTCCGGTGCAGCCGCAACCCGATCTCCGCGGGCCCCGCTCCCCGTTCCCGCCAGCCGAGGATGCAGCGCTCGACGGGCCTCAGGGGCTGACCGGCGATCGATGACTCGGGCGCGACGCCACCGCGCCCGGGCATCTTCGTCATCTCGATCAGCCGCCCGATGAACTCGGGGCTGCGTCGAAAGCGTCGAGCGATCTCCGCCGTGTCCACACCGCCGTGCACCATGTGGACGACGCGACGCTCGATGGGACGAAGAGGCGGGGTCATGGGGTCGACCGTACCCCGTCTGGGAGCTCCGAAGCTTCGAAGAATTCCGAGATTCGGTGCTCAAGGTTGTGTCGGAGATGTGCCGATAACGCGCTCGGTGGGGCAGTGGAGAACATGGACGAACACACGCTCGTAGAGACGCCCGAACCGCGACACCGACGCCCGCGACCGGCGAGAGTGGGACCAGCAATGAACCGCGCCGCCGCCACCCCCCGTTCCGCACTCGCCATCGGCACCGCCGTCGAGGTGCATAACCGCTTCTGCGCGTCGTGGAGCCGCGGCTTCGAGGTTGCCGCGACGACGCGTGGCGGGTATCGCCTGCTCCGGCAGTCGGATGGTTACGTCCTTCCCGCCGAGTTCGTGGCCAACGAGGTCCGGCGCGAAGGTCACCGCCCGTTCTCGGCCCCGCCGGCGTCGGTGAGTGGGCCGTAGCTGTCCGGTCGGCGCGTCGTGAGGAACGGGAACAGCGCGAGCCAGTCGCGGCGCTGATCGAGATCGAGGTCGGCGACGAGCACCGCGGGCTCGTGACGTGGTGCCTGCACGAGAATGCGACCGTACGGGTCGCTGATGAACGACGAGCCGTAGAACGTGATGGGTCCTTCGGTGCCGATGCGGTTCGGTACCGCGATGAACATGCCGTTCGCGATGCCGTGTGCGCGGATCACCTGCTCCCAGAGCGGCTCGGTGTCGAACGCGGGATGGTCGGGCTCGGAGCCGATGGCCGTCGGGTAGACGAGCACCTCCGCACCGTGCAGTGAGTAGGCGCGAGCCACCTCGGGGAACCACTCGTCCC
>JADGON010000228.1 GCA_017882945.1 Acidimicrobiia bacterium
CCGTCTGGCCGGGAGCCGACCGGTAGCCTGGCGAACATGCCGATGGAGCCCGTGACGCCGTCGATCGGGTGGGGGGTGCTGCACCTCTTCTTCCGGGTCGACCGTGAGCGCGCGGAGCACGAACCGGGCGCGGCGAAGCGGATCGCGGACGCAGTCGCGTCACTCGTTGCGGACGACCACCAGGTGCTCGTGTTCGCGGTTCTCGGGCACAAGGCCGATCTCGGGGTCATGGCGTACGGGCCCGATCTCGCCCGGCTTCATGCGTTCCAGCAGGAGCTGCTCTCCGGTCCGTTGCTTCCCGACTACTCATACGTGTCGCTCACCGAGCTCTCGGAGTACTCGGCGAGCGAGGAGGACGAGCGGGCCCGGCTCATCTCCGAGGAAGCGCTCACCGACGACGCGGCGCTCGAAGCGCGCCTCGCAGTCTGGCGGGACCGGATCGAGCACTACCGGGACAACCGGCTTCATCCGCGGCTGCCGGAACGAAAGGTCATCGGCTTCTACCCGATGTCGAAGCGGCGCTCGGGCGACGACAACTGGTACCGGCTGCCCTTCGATGCCCGCAAGGACCTCATGGCGGGCCACGCACGCATCGGGCGCAGCTACGCCGGCCGCGTGCTGCAACTCATCACGGGTTCGGTCGGGCTCGACGACTGGGAGTGGGGAGTCACATTGCTCGCCGACGATCCCGTCGTGCTGAAGGAGATCGTCAACGAGATGCGCTTCGACGATGTGTCCGCGCGCTACGGCGAGTTCGGACCGTTCTTCACCGGCCTCGTGCTCGATCCGGCCGACGCGCTCGAGCGAGTGGGGTTGCGATGAGCACGAAGGCCCGCTTGTACGTCTCGTTTCCCGAGGAGCTCGTCGACCGGCCGATGGTCTACGAGATCGTGAAGGAGTTCGACGTCGTACCCAACATCAGGCGCGCGGGCATCGAGGCGCACGAGGGTTGGGTCATCCTCGAGCTCAGCGGACCCTCCGAGAAGCGTGATGCCGCCATCGCGTACCTCGAGGGGCTCGGCTGCACGGTCAATCGCATGGAAGGCGACGTCCTCGAAGGGTGACGTGAGCGACGACGAGCTCCCGCCTGAGGAGGTCGAGGCTCGCGGGTTGGCGATGCTGGCGGAGACCGGCGACGCGATCGCGACCGGGGTCGCACACGAGGCACCGGGCTTCGTGCGCAGGTCGGTCGAGCAGCTGCTCGATGCCTGGGGCCGCGCGGATGCCGCCACCCGTGCCCGCGCGCTGGATGCGTCGGGACCGGCCGGTGAAGCGGCGGCGCGGCGGGTGTGTGAACGACTCGAGGCGCTGCTCGCGACCGATCCGGCCGAACAGCGAGCGACGCCGCTCGAGATCGTCCGGACCATCTACGAGGAGCCGACCGCGATCCTCGTCGACGCCCGCGTTCCGCCGGTCGTGCGCGATGCCTTCGACGAGCGGTCGTGGCCCGAGGACCGCTACGGGCTGGTCCCGAGGACGCTGAGCGACCTCGGCGATCCTGACCTGGGCCCGCTCCACCTCGCCTGGGGCGTCGCCAAGGCGTCGGTCCTTCGGGCCCGCATCCGCGCGAAAGGGCCCTGAACAGCCAATTCACGGCCGGATCCGGCCGAAATGTTCTCAGGCGCGGCCCCGGGGACCCCGATAGTCCCAGTGACCTTGGACGAGGGGATCTCGGATCGACACGATGGGAACGGCGAGACCGCCCGCCCGCGATGAAGCGGACCGCGCTCCCTCGGACGCGCCGGTCCTGGATTCGCCGCTCGATCGCTTCGACGCGGTCACCGATCTCGATGTCCTGGCCCTGTCCACCCCGCTCGGCGTGTTTCGCAGCACGCAGACCGAGGGGATCGTCTGGGCGAGCCGGCGCTCCCTCGAGATCATCGGCAGCGACCAGGACCAGATCCTGGGCCGCGGCTGGCTCCGTTGCGTGCACCCCCTTGATCGCAGCCGCGTCGAGCAGGCCATCGGTGAGCTGTACGCCGAACCCCACGAGCTCGGGATCGAGTACCGGATCGTGCGGCCGGACGGAACCCTTCGCCACGTTCGTGTGCGAGTGCTGCCGGGCGCGGACCGTCCCGGTGAGTCGCGCGTGTTCGTCGGCGCGATGGAGGACGTGACGGATCGCGTCGAGGAGATCCAGTCCGCCCGCAACGGCGCGGGTGCGGATCCGTTCGGTTCCCTGGTCGTGGCTTCGGCGCTGGGGGTCATCTACTCGGACACGGTCGGGCGGGTCGTCTACGTCAACGAGCGTTGGACCGAGATCTGCGGCGTCCGGGCCGAGGACATCCTCGGCACCGATGACCTCCGGGTCGCACACCCGGACGACCGCGACTCGATCTTCCAGTCGATGAGCGCGGCGTCGCGCGCGGGCGGGGAGTGGTTCGGAGAGATGCGAGTGCTCCGACCCGGCGGTGAGGTGCGTCAGACACGCGCGAGCCTGGCCACGATCCGCAGTCTCGACGGTTCGATCAGCGGGTACGTCGGCACGCTCGAAGATGTGACCGACGAATCCGAGGTCCGCAGGAAGGCGGCGCTCGCGCTCGAATCCCGCGTCGCGGCCGAGGCCCTGATCGCGGACACCTCACGGCTGCTCGTAACCGCGTCGGTCGACGACGTCGACGAGCGCGTTGTGACGGTGCTCGGGCGACTGGCCCGGTTCGTCGGTGCCGACTCGGCCGTGCTCGCGGCTCGCGCTCGCGAGGTCGAGAGCGGCCGGCTCCCGAAGCACGCCTGGTACGCGCCGGAGCTCGCAGCGTTGCACCCGGGGACGGATGCTGACTGGGTCACGGGAACCGAGGAGGCGATCGGCTCGGTGACCCTCTCGTGGCGCCGGGGCGCCCCGATCGGGTCCCGCGAGGAACGTGAACCGCTGACCGTCATCGGCGACGCGCTCATCTCCACGCTGGCGCGCGTGCGGGCGGAGTCGGCGGTACGCAACAGCGAAGAGCGGTTCCGATCGCTGGCAGAGCATTCCACGGACTACATGCTGGTCTACGGCGAGTCGGGGGAGATCAAGTACCTCAGCCCGGCGACGGCGCGCTTCTCCGGGTTGGGAGAAGGCGCGAGCTTCACGGATCCCGGCGTGGTGCACCCCGACGACGTGGCGCTGGTGGGAGAGGTGTTCGGTCCCCTCCGCGAAGGGGGTCAGGGCGAGACGTGCCGCCCCTTCGAAGTGCGGATCCGAGCCGCGACCGGCGCGTACCGCTGGCTCGAGATGGTGGCGACGAACCTGCTCGGGGACGGCGTCATCGATGGCATCGTGGTCAACGCGCGTGACGTCACCGAACGGCGCCAAGCCCGTTCCGCGCTCGAAGAGATCAACGAGTCCCTGGCGCAGTCCAACACCGCGCTCAGCCAGATGGTCGAAGAGAAGCTCGAGGTCGAGGCGCAGCTGCGATCGAGCGAAGAGCTGTTCCGCGCCATCGTCCAGAACTCCTCGGACGCGATCACGCTGATCGACGTCGACGGCACCGTCCGATACGTGAGCTCGCTCGGCGAGCAGGTGCTCGGGTATCCGGAGGGCCTTGCGAGCGGTGTCGGCGCACTGGAGCTCGTCCACCCCGACGACCAGGCGATGATCGCCGACATCATGGTCAAAGCGTTCAGTGAGCCCGGTGTCCATGGTCCGGTCCAGATGCGTGTGCAGCACGCCGACGGCTCCTGGCGCTTCCTGGAGGCGGTCGGCAACAACCTGCTCGACAACCCCGCGGTGCAGGGCGTGGTCGTGTCGGCCCGGGACATCACCGCGCGCATCAGCGCCGAAGAGGCGTTGCGCCACAGCGACGAGCGCTTCCGGGCCCTGGTCCAGAACCTCTCCGACGTGATCACGATCGTTGGGCCTGAAGGGCGGCTCGTCTACTCGAGCCCGGCCGCGCAGCGGATGTTCGGGTTCGAGGAGGAAGACGAGAGCTGGACCGATCCGATGGCCCGCGTCCATCCGGACGACTTGGACCGGGTCGTCGAGGAGATGACTGCGCGCCTCGAAGCCGGCGACCCCGATCCGGTGTCGTTCCGGCTCAAGGTCGCCGACGGCTCGTACCGAGATGTCGAGGCGATCGTCCAGGACCTGACCAATGACCCGTCGGTCTGCGGCGTCGTCGCAACGACCCGTGACGTCACGGAACGCGCGCGAGCCGAGTCGATGATGGCGAGCCAGGCGCAGATCCTCCGGCTCATCGCCGAAGGTGCTCCGCTCGCCGAGACGCTCGCGACGCTCTGCTCGGTGGTCGAGAGTCAGATCCCCGATGCGCTGTGCTCGGTGATGCTCGTCGACGAAGCCGAAGCGGTGCTGCGGCTCGGCGCCGCGCCGAGCCTGCCGCTCGACTTCGCGCGCGCGACCGACGGCGTTCCAATCGGCCCGCTCGCGGGTTCATGCGGCTCGGCGGCGCACTTCGGCACGACGATTGTCGTCGAGGACATCCAAACGGACCCGCGTTGGGACGGCTACTGCGAGATCGCAGCTGCACATGGGCTCCGCGCGTGCTGGTCCACACCGGTCATGGCGTCGAGCGGCGATCGCGTGCTCGGAACGTTCGCGGTCTACCACCGCGAGCCGAAGTCGCCGGATCCTGCAGCAGAGGAGATCGTCGCGCTGGTCAGCCCGCTCGCCGCGATCGCGATCGAGCGAAGGACCTTCGAGGACCGCCTCGCCTATCAGGCTCAGCACGACCCGCTGACCGAGTTGCCGAACCGGGTGTTGTTCGTCGAGTTCCTCACCCTGGCCCTCGCGCGAGCGCCGCGCCGGCAAACCACTTCTGCCGTCCTGTTCCTCGACCTCGACCGGTTCAAGGTCGTCAACGACAGCCTCGGTCACGACGCGGGCGACGAGCTCATGGTGATGCTCAGCACCCGCCTGTGCGCGGCCGTGCGGCCGGGGGACACGGTCGCCCGCTTCGGTGGTGACGAGTTCACGGTGCTCTGTGACGACCTGACCATGGAAGGCGCCCGCCAGCAGGCGATCGACGTGGCGCGCCGCCTGCTCGACGTGATCGAAGCCCCGATCCAGCTCAACGGTGAGGACCAGCACCTCAGCGCGAGCATCGGCATCGCGCTGGCCGGCCTAGGGGACACGCCGGAGACGCTGCTGCGCGACGCCGACGCCGCGATGTACCAGGCGAAGGCCGGTGGCAAGGGCCGATGGGAGCTCTTCGACGAGGAGATGCGCTCCACCGCGCGACTGCGGCTCGAGACCGAGAACGCACTGCACCGCGCGCTCGAGCGCGACGAGCTGCGCATCTTCTTCCAGCCGATCGTCGAGCTCGGCGGCGGGAGCTGTTCCGGCGCCGAAGCGCTCGTGCGCTGGCAGCATCCCGACCGAGGTCTGGTCGCTCCCGACGCGTTCATCGACCTGGCCGAGGAGACCGGGCTCATCGTGCCGATCGGTGCGTGGGTGCTCGAAGAGTCGTGTCGTCAGCTCATGGAATGGCGCGTGAACGCTCAGGTGTCACCGACGTTCTCGGTCGCGGTCAACCTCTCGGCGCGCCAGCTCGCGCAGGCTGATCTCGTCGAGCGGGTGGCGGCCGCGCTCGAACGCACCGGCGCGCCACCCGAGCTCGTGTGTCTCGAGATCACCGAGAGCGTGCTGATGGCGGAGACGACGATCGAAGCGATCGATGCGTTGCGCGCGCTGGGAGTGCGGCTGAGCATCGACGACTTCGGCACCGGCTACTCGTCGCTCGGCTATCTCCGCCGGTTCCCGGTGGACTCGGTGAAGGTGGACCGTTCCTTCGTGGACGGACTCGGCACCGAAGCCGAGGACTCCGCGATCGTCGGTGCCGTCGTGGGCCTGGGGCACGCGCTCGGGCTCAGCGTGGTGGCCGAAGGAGTCGAGACCGAGCTGCAGCTCTCGGAGCTCGTCGCGATGGGCTGTGACCGGGCGCAGGGCTTCTTCTTTGCGCGGCCCCAGCCGGCGGAGGACTTCGCGTCGATCATCGCGAACTCCCGCCGGTGGTCGGTCGATCCCGGGAACTGAGCGGTTCCTGACCATCGAGCGAACGCAATTCCGCAAATGTCTTGCGGGATACTTGCGATCGGTACCCGTCTTCCGTCAGGCTCCCCCGGTCTTCTGAGCGGGGGGTCCGGGTGAAGGTGAACGCCGGCGACACGGCATGGGTGCTGATCTCGGCCGCGCTCGTGATGTTCATGACCCCGGGGCTGGCCTTCTTCTACGGCGGCATGGTCCGAGCGAAGAACGTGCTCGGCATGCTCATGCAGAACTTCTTCGCCCTCGGGATCGTGAGCGTGCTGTGGGCTGCCCTCTGCTACTCGCTCGCGTTCGGCGGTACGAACCCGTACATCGGCAACCTCGACTTCGCCTGGCTGGACACGGTCGCGAAGCAGGCTCCGCCCGGCTTCGCGGCCTTGACGATCCCGCCACTGCTGTTCATGGCGTACCAGATGATGTTCGCCGTGATCACGCCGGCCCTGATCACGGGAGCCATCGCCGATCGCATGCGCTTCGGTGCCTGGGTGCTCTTCATCGGGTTGTGGGCGATCCTCGTCTATGCACCCATCGCACACTGGGTGTTCTCGCCCGAGGGTTGGCTGTTCAAGCGCGGCGCGCTGGACTTCGCCGGCGGGACCGTGGTGCATGTCAACGCGGGGATCGGCGCGCTGGCCGCGGTGCTCGTGCTCGGGAAGCGGCGCGGCTGGCCGCGCCACCCGATGCCGCCGCACTCGCTCCCGCTCACGCTGATCGGCACGGGAATGCTGTGGTTCGGCTGGTTCGGGTTCAACGCCGGTTCCGCGCTCGCCGCGAACGGCCTTGCGGCGCAAGCACTGGTCAACACCCATCTCGCGGCTGCCGCGGGGATGCTCGGCTGGCTGGCCTTGGAGCGGATCAAGGGTGGCCACGCCACCACCTTGGGTGCAGCATCCGGTGCCGTCGCGGGCCTGGTCGCGATCACGCCGTGCGCGGGCTTCGTGGGCGGCATGTCGTCGGTGCCGATCGGTCTCGCCGCGGGCGCACTGTGCTTCCTGGCCGTGAACATGAAGTTCCGCTTCGGCTACGACGATTCGCTCGACGTCATCGGCGTGCACCTCGTCGGCGGGGTCCTGGGCTCCTTGCTGCTCGGGCTCTTCGCCGAGCGGGCCGTGAACCCGGCCGGAGCAGACGGCGTGTTCTTCGGCGGAGGGTTCGCGTTGCTCGGTGAGCAGACGATCGCGATCGTGGCCACACTCGTCTATTCGTTCGTGGTGACGGGGCTGATCCTGCTCGGGCTCAAGGCCTTGATGCCGGGCGGGTTGCGCATCACCGAAGATGACGAGAATACGGGGCTCGACCTCAGCCAGCACTCCGAAGTCGCGTACGCGCCTGACCGTGTGTGACGCACGCGGCTCGAGAGGAGACCGTCGATGAAGCTCGTGACCGGGATCATCAAGCCGTTCAAGGTCGACGATGTGAAGGACGCGCTCGCCGACCTCGGAGTGCAGGGTCTCACCGTCTCCGAGGTGCAGGGCTACGGGCGCCAGAAGGGACACACCGAGGTGTACCGGGGCGCGGAGTACAAGGTCGACTTCGTGCCGAAGGTGCGCATCGACGTGCTCGTGGGTGACGACGACGCGGAGCGGGTCGCGCTCGCGCTCGTCGATGCTGCGCGCACCGGCAAGATCGGCGACGGGAAGGTGTGGGTCACGCCGGTCGAGCAGCTGTACCGCGTGCGCACCGGTGAGGCCGGTCCCGACGCGTTGTAGCCCCCGGCGGGCGCATAGGGTCACCGCATGGCCGACCCGAATCCCATCGCCGCGTCCGACTTGCTCCGCTGGGCGGAGACGCTCGCCGGGGTGGCCCGCACCGGGCTCGGCTTCACCAAGAGCCTCTACGAGCAGGAGCGCTTCGAAGAGGTGTTGAAGGTCGCCGCCGACATCCGCGCCGCAGCGATCGAAGAAGCCGAAGCGGACGTGCTGTTCGACGAGTGGCTCTCGACCGTGGGCGACGGGGTCGGCGGGTACGTGACGCCGAAGGTCGCCGTCGCTGCGGTCGTCGGCAACGAGGCGGGCGAGCTGCTGCTGACCCAGCGATCCGACAGCGGGATCTGGCTCTACCCGGTGGGCTGGGCGGACGTCGGGTACTCGCCATCGGAAGTCGCGGTGAAGGAGGTGTACGAGGAGACGGGCATCGAGGTCGAGCCGGTGTCGCTCATCGCGGTGCTCGACGGACTGCGGCTCGGCTTCGCGCGGATGCCGCTCTACTCGCTCGTCTTCCATTGCCGGATGCTGGGCGGCGAGCTCAAGGGTCATCCCCTCGAGACCCGTCAGGTCGGCTTCTATCCCCGGGACCGCCTCCCGCAGCCGCTGGCCGGACAGCACCGCTGGGCTGATCTCGCGTTCCGGGCCATCGACGGCGAGGTCTTCCCCGCGGACTTCGACATTCCCCGCACCCCACCCTGGCGGGGCAACCCGTAACCCGTCCGGGGTCAGGTCTGGAGCTGGTCGCCGAGCAGCCGGACGATCGAGACCGCGCCCTTGGTGGCCTCCCACGCGTCTGCCACCTTGTCGTGGTCGACGAGACCGCAGAGCCCGGGCGCGATGCCGAGAAGCGCGGTCGCGCGCCCGGAGAGGGTCGCCGGCTCGAGGTCGTCGCCGTACGCGGGGAAGCACTCGAGCCCGTCCCAGAGGGTCCCGAGCGCCCGCGTCTCGCCGCCGAGCTCGAGCGCCTCGACACTGCGGCCGGCCGCGATCTCGTCGACGACGCGCTCCCAGAGCTCGTAGTGCGAGATCCCCTCGGGCATCCGGAACGCCCCGACCGGATGGAGCCGCCACTCGAGCGTCTGCTCCTCGCCCGAGAACCAGGTCTGGGACCCGTTGACGTAGGAATCGACCGGGGCTCCGAGCTGCCCGTCGAGCGCGGTCACGAGCTCCGGGGTCACCCACCACAAGGCGGTCGCGATCAGCACGCCAGCAGGGTAGGGGCTCCCCGGCCCCGAGGTGACACCCTCGCGCCGGGACGGCGCGCTACCGTCCGGCGTACGACCGGGGAGACGGTTCGGGCGATGAGGCGAGGACTGGTCGTGCTGGCTCTGGGCTTCCTGCTTGCCGCGTGCGGTGGCAGCGGCGGGATGACCAAGGCTGAGTACGTGAAGAAGGCGAACGGCATCTGTCGCGACGCGGCCGAAGAAGTGGCCGCGTTGCGGATGCCGGGCCGGGCAGACGTCGCGGGGATGCCGAAGGCCGCGGCCGAGGTCGTCGCAGTTCAGCGCAAGGCAGTGGACCGTCTGCATGCGATCCGCCGGCCGAAGCCGGACCGGGTCGAGATCGCGAAGTGGATCGCGCTCGTCGACCAGACGATCGATCAGGCCGATCTCTCGGCGAGGTCCCAGCGTGACGGTGACTTCCAACGGGCGATCGCGGCGAACGTCAATGGTGCCGCCCTGGACCACCGGGCCGACCAGCTCGCTCGGGCATACGGCCTGCGGATGTGCGTCCAAGCCGCGACCGCGCCCGCCACGCGGCCGTCGACCAAAGCCGGTGCCTAGCTCCCCCTGACGTCCCGGAGATCTCCCGGTACGATCGGGGCATGCCGCGCTACGACCGGCTGAGTGCGCTCGACTCGTCGTTCCTCCACCTGGAACGGCTCGAGACGCCGATGCACGTGGGGGCCGTCAGCATCTTCGAGGGCGCTCCGTTCTTCGACGACTCCGGCCGGTTCCGCTTCGCCGAGGTCCGCCGGCTCGTCGGCTCGCGCCTGCACCTGATCCCGCGGTTCCGCAAGCGGATCATGCACGTGCCGTTCGAGCAGGGCCGGCCGGTCTGGGTGGACGATGCCCGCTTCGACATCGCGTACCACGTCCGGCTGACCGCGCTCCCGAGCCCGGGGAGCCGGGAACAGCTGCTCGCGCTGACCGCCCGGATCCAGGCCCAGCTGCTCGACCGGGCTCGGCCGTTGTGGGAGCTCTGGTTCGTCGAGGGGCTCGAAGGCGGCAACGTCGGCCTGATCCAGAAGACGCACCACGCCCTGGTGGACGGCGTGTCCGGGGTGGATGTCGCGACCGTGCTGCTCGACTTCACTCCCGACCCCACGTTTCTGCAGCCGCCGCGCTGGATCGTCGAGCCACCGCCGAGCCCCGGTCGCCTCCTCATCGACACGTTGTACGAGCGGACCACCGAACCCGCCGAGATCGCGCGCACGGTGCGGCGCATCGTCCGGACTCCCCAACGCACGATGGAGCGGACCGGTCAGCTCGGGCGGGCGTTATCGACCCTCGTCGATCGCAACTCGTTCGCGCCGCGCACGTCGATCAACGTCACCGTCGGTCGTCGCCGCCGATTCGAAGGGGTGAAGATCTCACTCGACGACGTCAAGCTGATTCGCAAGGGTTTGGGCGGCACGGTGAACGACGTCGTGCTCGCCGGCGTTGCCGGTGGTCTGCGCCGGCTGTTCGAGTCGCGCGGCGATGACCTCGAGGTGCGCATGCGCGCCCTGTGCCCGGTGTCGGTGCGTGACAACTCCGAACGCATGCAGCTGGGCAACCGGGTGTCGGCCATGTTCGTGGACCTTCCGATCGGGGAGCCCGATCCGGTCGAGCGATTGCGGGCGATCCGGGCCACGACCGAGGACCTGAAGGAACGCGAGCAGGCGGTCGGCGCGGCGTTCCTCGTGGACCTCACGCACTTCGCCGCACCGACCCTGCTCGGCCTCGCGGCCCGGGCGGCGCATCGCCAGCCCTTCTTCAACCTGGTGATCACGAACGTTCCGGGTCCGCAGGTGTCGCTCTACTGCATGGGCGCGCGGATGCTCGAGGCATACCCGGTGGTGCCGCTGACCCGGAACCTGGCCCTCGGGATCGCGATCCTCTCGTACTGCGGTCAGCTGCACTTCGGGCTCTACGTCGACGCCGACGCGGTCGCGGATGTCGCGGTGCTCGCCGCCGGGCTGGAAGACGCGTTCGCCGAGCTGAAGAAGATCGCCGAAGAAGCCATCGAATTGGGGGCCATGGAGTGACAGATCTCTGGACACGCGACGCGTGGGAGCTGGCCGACGGGGTGCGGAAGGGCGACCTCTCCGCGGTGGAGCTGCTCGACCTCTCGTTCGAACGCATCGAAGCGCACAACGAGGATCTGAACGCGGTCTGCTATCTGGACGCCGAAGGTGCGCGAGCGCGCGCGACGGAGATCGACGCGCTCGTCGCCGACGGAGTCGATCCTGGCCCGTTCGCCGGTGTGCCGATGGGCGTCAAGGAGCTGGCCCAGGCGAAGGGCTTCCCGGACACACGCGCCTCGAAGCTCTACGCCGACCGCGTTGCCGAGGCCGACTGCACCGAGGTCGCGCGCCTGCGCGCGGCCGGAGCGGTGATCGTCGGGTTGACCACCGCGCCCGAGTTCGGCATTCCCAGCTTCACCAACTCGCCGCTGCACGGCGTCACCCGCAACCCGTGGAACCCCGAGGCCACACCGGGTGGATCGTCGGGCGGATCGGCCGCGGCCGTCGCGTCCGGGATGTTCGCCGCGTGCACCGGCAGCGACGGAGGCGGCTCGATCCGCATCCCGTCGTCGTACTCCGGGCTCCCCGGGCTCAAGACCACGTTCGGGCTCATCGGCTGCGGTCCCGAGCCGTTCGACACCGGACTCACGTCGGTCCACGGACCGATGGTCCGGTCCGTGCGTGACGCCGCTCGTTACGTGGACGTCACCGCCGGCCCGACCTTGTTCGATCCGACCTCGCTGCCCAAGCCCGCGCCGTTCGAGCCGCTCACCACGTCGCTCGACGCGGCGCGTGACCGGCTCCGGGGCAGGCGCGTCGCCTGGTCGTCGACGCTCGGCTACGGCGTCTGCGACACCGGGGTCGAGGAGCTGACCCACGCAGCCGCGCGCCAGCTGGTCGACGAAGCAGGGCTCGAGCTCGTCGACCTGGACGTCGTGCTCCCGAAGCCGGGACGTGCCTGGGGGCTCCTGAGCTCGCCGAACCTCGCGGCCTGGGCCTACGAGGACGCGCAGGACCGGCTCGACGACCTGGACATGCTGTTGCGGGTCTCGGTCGAAGGGTTGCCACACCTGCGCGCCCACCACCTGGGCCGGGCGGTGCGCCGTCGCCAAGAGCTGTTGAACGCGACGGCCGCGGTGTTCGCCGACATCGACCTGTTGCTCACCCCCACCACCGCGACGACTGCGTATGCGGCCGAGGGGGTGCTGAGCGGTCCGGTCAACGGCGAGGAAGTGAACCTGATGATCCTGTCGGCGGCGTTCACGGCACCGTTCAACATGACCGGCCAACCGGGCGTCAGCATTCCGGCCGGGCTCGTCGACGGCATGCCCGTCGGCTTGCAGGTCGTGGCGCGCCGTCACGAGGACGATGCGTGTGTCGCGGCTGCCGCGCTCATGGAGCAGGCTCGCCCCTGGCCCAAGCTCGCCCCCGGCTACAGCTGACCTCAACCGTCCCCACACCGAAACGGGTTGTGGTGGGCGGAAGAGCCGGTATTCGGAACGGGTAACCTCGACCGTGTGACCGACGTGGTGCGTCGGCCGGGCGACTCCGCACGAGCGCCCAGGCCGCCCAAACAGGAACAAGAGCCGGCTTCCGAGGAGATCACCGAAGTCGCGCCCGGCGTGCTGCGCATGCAGCTGCCCATCTGGATGCCCGGCCTCGGCCACGTGAACATGTACGGCCTTGTGGACGACCGCGGCC
>JADGON010000229.1 GCA_017882945.1 Acidimicrobiia bacterium
ATCTGGGCGCGGCGCTCGCCGAGCTCGGCTTCCGGGTCCTCGTCGTCGACCTCGATCCCCAGGGCAACGCGACGACCGGTCTCGGCATCAGCCACCGGAACGTGGAGGGATCGGTCTACGACGTCGTCATGAACGACGTCCCGGTCGAGGACTGCGTCGAACCGACGAGCGTCCGGAACCTCTTCGTCATCCCGGCAACGATCGATCTCGCGGGCGCGGAGATCGAGCTGGTGCCGGCGATGTCGCGGGAGCTGAAGCTGCGCCGGGCGCTCGGGGCGGTCAGCGGCGACTACGACTTCGTCCTGATCGACTGCCCGCCGTCCCTGGGTCTGCTCACCGTGAACGGCCTCGCCGCAGCCGATGCCGTCTTGGTTCCGATCCAGTGCGAGTACTACGCCCTCGAAGGCCTGGGGCAGCTGCTGCGGAATGTCAAGCTGGTCCGCACGAACCTCAATCCGACGCTCGAGATGCGCGGCATCGTGCTCACGATGTTCGATGCCCGCACCAAGCTCGCCGAACAGGTCGAGCGTGAGGTGCGGCTGCACTTCGGATCGCGGGTCTACCGGACCGTGGTTCCCCGAACGGTCCGCATCTCGGAGGCTCCGTCGTTCGGGCAACCGATCATCGTGTTCGACTCGTCATCACGGGGCGCCATCGCGTACCGCGAGCTCGCGAAGGAGGTCAGCCGTGGCGCGTCCAGGCGGGCTGGGTAGGGGACTCGGCGCACTGATTCCATCGTCGGATGCGGGCGCCGCGCCGATACTGGGACTGCTCGAGATCCCGACGACCGCGATCCGACCGAACTCGCATCAGCCGCGGGAGTTCTTCGACGAGGAAGCGTTGAACGCGCTCGCGGAGTCGATCCGCGAGGTCGGCGTGCTGCAACCGGTCCTCGTGCGCGAGGCCGAAGAAGGCTACGAGCTGATCGCGGGCGAGCGGCGATGGAGGGCGGCCCGACGGGTCGGACTCCAGACGGTCCCCGCGATCGTGCGGGTCGCCGACGATGCGCTGGCGCTCCAGCAGGCGATCGTCGAGAACGTCCAGCGTGAGGCGCTCGACCCGCTCGAGGAAGCCGCCGCGTATCAACAGCTCATCGAGGACTTCCACCTCACCCACGAGGACGTCGCCCGACGGGTCGGGAAGAGCCGGGCGACGGTGACCAACTGCCTCCGGCTGTTGCAGCTCCCTCCGACGGTGCAGCGGTACCTCCACGACGGATCGCTCCGTCGCGGGCACGCGATCGCGTTGCTGGGCACACCCGACCGAGCGTTCCAGGAGCAGCTCGCACGCCGCGCCGTGGCCGAGGACATGTCGGTCCGCTCCGTGGAGGAGACGGTTCGCATGCGCAGCGGCGAGCCGGTGGTCGAGCGCGTGGCGCGCGCCGGTCGCAAGTTGCGGCCGCCGGGGCTTCCCGAGCTCGAGAACCTGCTCTCCGATCATCTCGACACCCGCGTGAGCGTCGTGATGTCGGACGCGGATCGCCGGGGACGCGTCGTGATCGAGTTCGCCGACCTCGAGGACCTCGAGCGCATCTACCGCCGGATGACCGACGGCGCCACGGCCCCGACGAGCGACCAGGCCTGAGCCCGGAGCCTGCACGGAGCGGTTGCTCAGCCGTTCTCGAGCGGTTCCTCGACCCCTCGGCGCACCCCGCACACGATCGCTGCGACCAACGCTTCCGGCGCCGACGCGCAGGCACGGAGTCCGGCCTCGTCGTCGCGGCCCGCGGGTTGGCATTCGATCGCGGCCATGCGTGTCTCGCGCAGGATGCCGTACGCGCGCCCACACGCCGCGACGGGTCCGTACTCGCGGTCGAGCTCTTCGGCGATCCGTACCGCGAGCGAGTAGCCGCGCTCGGAGCGGAAGGTGGGTGTCGCGAAGTAGGTGACCCGTCGGCCGGGCTCGTCGCCGGCTCGCAGCGCGATCACCACGTCGGCCTCGTACCGGGTTGCTTCCTCCGCGAGCTGCGTGCTGAGTCGCCCGGATGCGTCGAGCAACACCCGTGCCCCGGAGTCGAGCAGCCCGCGGGCGACGGCTTCGGCCAGATTGCGCAGGTCGGGGTCGGCGCACACGTAGAGGCGCCGGTTCCCGAGCCGGCGGGGGTCGCTGCGCAGCGCCTCGCGCTCGCGGACCGATGCCGCCGAACCGTCGGACAGCGAGCCGACGCGGTCGAGGCCCTGCAGGGTCTCCCGACCACACTGACCGTCGATCGCGAGTCCGAGGTTGAGCTGAAATTCGCGCAGAGCGCGTTCGGTTTGGGGCCCAAAGATCCCATCCTCGCGCCCAGCGTGAAATCCGAGCATGTTCAACCGACGTTGGAGGGTTGCGACGTCGTCGCCGCGCAGGAACGGCCGGCCCAGGAACAGCAGGCGGTCACCGAGCTCGAACCCGCTCTCGATCAGCGCGTTCCACGTCTCCGCGCCGCACACGCCGTCGACCCGCAGCCCACGTTTCGTCTGGAAGTCGCGCACCGCGTGCTGCGTCTCCGCACCGAAAATTGCGTGCTCGGCGGGTGCGACGGTGAACCCGGCCTCCGTGAGGCGCTGTTGCAGCTCGCCGACCGCGTGGCCGGCTGCGCCGACGCGGAGGACGGGCCGCCCGCTCAAGCGATGAACTCGGACAGATCCTGGAGCAGCTGGGCCTTGCCCTTGGCGCCGACGAGGCGCTTGCGCAGCTCACCCTCCTGGAACACCAGCAGGGTCGGGATGCTGAGGACCTCGTAGCGCCGCGCGATGTCGGGATTGTCGTCGACGTTCAGCTTGGCGACGGAGAGCTTGCCCTTGTTCTCGTTGGCGATGTCTTCGAGGACGGGGGCGATCATCTTGCACGGGCCACACCATTCGGCCCAGAAGTCGATGACGACCGGGACGTCGGAGCCCATGACGGACTCGTCGAAGGTGGCATCGGACAGCGTGACGATGGCGTCGG
>JADGON010000230.1 GCA_017882945.1 Acidimicrobiia bacterium
CCATCCCGACGATGCCCGAGCGCGACACCGACATCGCGATGGAGGCGGCGATCATTGCGACGGCCATCCAGCGGCGACGGCGGACCCGGTCGTCGGTCGCGATCGACGCGTAGTGCAACGCGAAGCAGAGCACCACCGCCATGAGCACACCGAACTCGATCGGGTGGGTGGCGGTTGCCGCGACACGGCGGAACTGAGACCGCTCGGGCAGGAGACCGAAGAGCGCGGAGTTCGCGCGCAGCCCGGGGATCTGGTACAGCGGCGCGATGTCGAAGCCGGTGAAGAACTGGAGGATGCCGAGCCCGGCGAGACCGGTCCCGATGATCGTGAAGCGCCGCCACAGCGTCTCGAGGCGGTCCCATGAGTGGATGCCCTCGGCACAGAGGAGCGCGACGCCGGCGATCGCCGCGAACGTCAGCATCGCCCGGTCGGCTGACCGCACTTCGTCCGACTCGAGGAACCGGGTGAAGGCCAGGATGTAGCTGAGCGTGATCGCGATGGCGAACGGGATGATCGCGGCCCGGATCGGTTCGAAGCCCCGGGCGATGCCGCTGTCGGGGAGGACCAGGGCCACGAACCACCACACCAGGCACACGACGCCGAGAATGCCCGCGGGCGTGCCGGCCGCGCCGAGCGCACCGACGACCAGGGGCGCCGGGATCAGGAGCAGCAGGACGACGTAGGCCGTGAGGATCGACGCGACATCGGCGCGGCGCTTGACGCCGGTGAGCTCGCCACCGGTCGGACGCGGAGTGGCTCCGGTGAGGGCGGTGCTCGTCGTGCTCGCCATGGGGCGGTGCCGCTAGCTCGTGAGGCGGCCGAAGCGCGACGAGGGCTTCGACGGCTCGTGATCCCCACCGGCGGACGGCTTCGGCGCGCTCGGTACCGCCGGCTCGGCGATGCCGTGGCTGATCCCCTTGACGGGCTCCGCCTGCGCGCGCACCCCGGTGTTCACGGGGTCGGGCTGCGGCGCCGCCGGCGCGAGCGGAAGGTCACGGGCTGGTGCCGCCGGGGTCGTTTCGCCGTTGCGCTCGGGCGCGCCGCGTTCCGCTCCGGCAACCGGCGCGGCTCCACCGACGAGCGAGAGCGGTCCCGATGCGGGCTCCGCGTACTGGAGCTCGGGGTCAGTGGCCGCCGCGCGCGCGACCTGCTTGCGCTTGCGGGAGCGGGAGATGTTCTCGACCAGGAACACCGAGCCGAGCGTCAGGATGACGCCGAGCGCCAGCGTGGTGATCGCCCCGCGGGTCTTGCCCCCGGATTGGATTGCCGCCGAGCGGGCGACGACGACGGGTTCGCTGTCGATGAGGGAGTCGGCGGGGACGCCGATCTCGCGCTGGCGTCGGGCGAGCTCGACCGTCACTGCGACGGTGGCGCTCTTCAGCGTCGCGAGGGCCTCGGCCTGCGAGCTGCCGACGGCGTTGACGACGATGATCGGGCTGCGCTGGTCGTCGCTCAGGATCACCGTGTAGCTGGCGCCGGGGTGGTCCTTCAGGATCGGGGTCGAACGGGCCTCGTCGCTCATGCTCAGCGCGACGACGTTGCCAAGGTTCGTGAGGTTCCCGGATCCGCAGAACGGGTTCCTCGAGCACGCGTCCGTCGGCTGCCCGTTGTTGGCGGCGACGTTCGCCGGCGGCGTGGGAACGACGAGCAGCAGCGAGTTCATGGCGTGGTACTGGCTGCCGGCCGCGCCGTAGGCGCCGACCACCGCGATGGCGGTGAGGATCAGTCCGGGGATCACGATCTTCCAGCGTCGGACGATGATCTTCAGGGTGTCGAAAAAGTCCACCGGTTGTGCTCACCTTCCGCTCTGGGCCTGCACTTGCGCACCAGATGCCCTCCGTGGGTCGACCCGCTGGGTGAGCGGGGACTCGTTCGAGACCACGGAGCGTAGCACCGGCACCCGTTTCTGGAACCGTCTCCGAGGGTGTTTTCGGCGCGTGTGGTGGTCCGGTTGAGGGGCAGTTGATCCCGGTCTGAGCGAACCGCGCGATTCGCGGTCTTCTCATTGTCGACGGTTTCCGGCAATTCGTCCTGGTCAGGGCACGATGCTGCCGGTGGCGACGGCGTGATGGCGAAGACCACCTACGGTGAGATGCCGGTGGAACCCGCAGGTGCTCACCGGCATCGTCACCAAGATCTTCACACGATCCACACCCGACCCCGGCCGGGCGCCCCAATCAGGGGTTGATGGCCTGACCGGCGTTCGGCCCGTCGGCCCAGGCGTTGTCCGCCCAGGTCGTGAACGAGAGGTCGACGTACGCGGTGGGTCCCCAGTGCCCGCTCTGCGGCGAGAACTTCGTGGACCAGCGGTTGCCGGTGATCACGACGTTCTTGACCGTGTTCCCGCCTGGAGGCGAGCCGCCGCCGTAGAGCGAGTAGCCACCGCCGGCGAGAAGGTTGTCGACCACGTTGACCCCGTCGATGTTGCCCTGGTCGGCGCCGAGCATGATGGCGCTGGTCTGGCCCCACTGGTTTTCGATGCGGTTGTGGCGGATCGTGACGTTGCTGCCTTGGGTCATCTGGATGCCGTCGTTGTGGTCGCCGGGCAAGCTGAAGAGGTCGTGGATGTACGAGTCCTGGATCAGGTTGTCGCCGTTGGCGCGCGGGCCGTCGCCGAAGCCGTGGATGTCGTCGCGCAGCAGCGTGTAGTTCCAGCTGCCGACGGCGGTGTCGCCCCAACGGGTTCCGAGCGGGCCGCCGATCTCGGTGTCTCGGACCACCGGGTTCCAGGTGGCGTTGTTGTAGTTCATCCCGATGCCGCCGTAGACCCAGGACCGCTCGATGGTCACGTTGGCGACGTTGACGTTGAGGTAGCCCTGGATCTCGACGCAGGAAAGGGTTCCACCCGCACCGACGAGCTCCGAGGCGAGGTGGTCGCCCGTGATCGTGCGGAGCGCGCCGCCGGGGCAGGTCGACAGCAGCGGCTTGTAGCCGGTGTTCGACGCGTCGGGGTACCCGGTGGTGGTCGGTCCCGGCGGCGGGGTCGGCGCCGGGGTGGGCGCCGGGGTGGGAGCGGGCGCCGGGGTGGGAACGGGTGCCGGGGTTGCGGTCGGGTCGCCGGCGACGATCTCGACGGCCGCGAAGTTCACCGCGTCCGTGGTCGGGAGCAAGGCGTCGAGCGTCACGATGGACCGCGCGGCGCCGGCGGGTCCGGTGATCTGGGCCCAGTACGCGTCACCGGTGCTCTGGTCGATGAAGGAGGCGAGCGAGCGTTGCCCCGTGCCCACGGTCGGCGGCGACGGGTTCGAGTAGTCGTTGCCGATTGCCAGTGCCCACGACCCGGCCGCGGTGGTCGCCAGATCGACGGACGGATGGTCCGTGGGACCACTCGTGGCGGTGGCCGCACCGATGCCGGCGGCGCCCTTGAACGTGGCGACCTGGAGGAGCTGCGCGCCGGTCGGGAGGCCCTGGGTGCTCGTGACCGTCGCCCCGCTCAAGGGGGTCGGGGCGAGGGCCCACCAGATCTCGGCGCCCCCGGGCGCGCTGTTCGCCCGGACGGCGCGGTTCCAGGTGAGACCCGCGCCGGTCACGGTCAGGACCTGACCGGCGTTGTTGGGCGCGTCGCTGCTCACGGCGGCGACGACGAGCTCGTTCGCGGCAGCCGTTGAGAACGCGGGGGAGGTGACCGCACTCCCGCCGTGCGCGCTGGTGGTCGAGTCGAGCGTGATGGCGCCGGCCGGGCTGCCGGCTGCCGCGATCGTGCCGTCCACGACGAACGGGGTCGTGGCCTTCGCGGTTCCGATCGTCGCGACGATGCTCTTCGTCCCGGCGGCGGACTTCGGGATGCTCACGGCGCCGGAGAAGCTGCCGTAGCGATTCGTGCGCAGCGTGGCGAGCGGCGTGCTGTTCATGAACAGCGTGCCGGCCTGCGAGCGCGGGAAGGCGGAGCCCCGCACCACGACCCTCGCGCCGACCTTGGCGTGCGCGGTCGACAGGGTCACTGTCGGTGGACGGGCGGACGTTGCGCTGCCGAGCCCGACGAGCATGAGCGGGAGCACGAGCAGCAACGCGCCGAGCACTGCCATCCGAGCGCGGGCATGGCGAGCCAGAGGGTGCAGACGGAGGGTCATGCCATCAGTTATCGGGATTGCCGCAGAGAGATCTTGAATTCGCCAATCGGACTTTGGCGTTGAAAACTGCAGAAAAGCCCCGGATCGTGGGCGCGTGCGGACGGCCAGATTCCGGGTCGTGCGAGGGATCGCCGCGGTGTGCGAGAGGTACTGCGCGCTGCGTTGCGCGGCCAGCCCGGCACGCACCCGGCGCCGGTTCCGCCGCCGTCGCGCCTGGCGGCTCGAGATTCCGAGCCAGGCCATGACCTTCGGGGTGTGCTGGGGCGTCACGCGGGCCCTTCCGTGGGCGGATGTGATCCTTCGCGTTCCGACGAGCCTGTTCAACCCGGCTCGAGTCGAAACTCGTGCACGGCTCGTCCAAGCGTGGCGAAACTCGGGCAACCCGGACAGAGGCTATCCGTTCGCCCGGGCGGCCCTCGTGCCGCACGCTCCGGGAACCGCTCCGCGGCCGGCCGAGATTCGGGGCCGATCGAGCCGGCCTCACGGTGGGAAGCAGCGCGGTAATCGGCCGAACGAAACGTCGGTTGGGGGTACCGTGAGGCGATGGAGTTCCGCCGCATCCATGCGCTGCCGCCGTACGCCTTCGCCGAGATCGACGCCCTGAAGGTCGCAGCCCGGCGCTCGGATGTCGACGTGATCGACCTGGGGTTCGGCAATCCGGACATCCCGTCGCCGGCGATCGCGGTGGAGAAGCTGGCGGAGGCGGCCCAGAACCCGCGGAACCACCGCTACTCCCAGACCCGGGGCGTGCCCCGGCTCCGGCTCGCGATCACCGACCTGTACCGGCGCCGCTTCGGGGTCGACCTGGATCCCGAGACCGAGGCCTGCGTGACCATCGGGGCGAAGGAGGGGTTCTCGCACCTGATGTGGGTCCTGCTCGGGCCGGGGGACACCGCGCTCGTGCCGAGCCCGTCGTACCCGATCCACATCTGGGGGCCGATCCTCGCCGGCGCGGGCGTCCACTACGTCCGGCTCGGTCCCGACCAGGACTTCTTCGCCAACCTGCACGCGGCGTGGGAGCAGGCGTGGCCCCGGCCGCGGGTCGTCGTGATGTCCTTCCCGCACAACCCGACCGGCGACTGCGTGGACCTCGAGTTCATGACCCGCATGGTGGAGTTCGCGCGCGACCATGACGTCCTGCTCGTGCACGACTTCGCGTACGCGGAGCTGGGCTTCGACGGCTACGAGCCGCCGTCGCTGCTCCAGGTGCCAGGTGCGAAAGACGTCGCGGTCGAGATCTACAGCCTGACCAAGAGCTTCTCGATGGCCGGTTGGCGCGTCGGGTTCCTGCTCGGGAATCCGGAAGTCGTCGCCGCGCTCGCCCGGCTCAAGAGCTACCTGGACTACGGCACGTTCCAGCCGATCCAGATCGCGTCGATCGTCGCGATGAACGAGGCGCCCGATTACCCCCGCGAGGTGAACGAGATCTACCTCGGCCGGCGTGACGCGCTGGTCGACGGGCTCGCCCGCATCGGGTGGGAGATCGAGAAGCCGCGCGGCACGATGTTCGTGTGGGCGCCGTTGCCCGAGCCCTACGAAGAGCTCGGCAGCCTCGAGTTCGCCAAGATGCTCGTGCAGGAAGCCAAGGTCGCGGTCTCGCCGGGGGTGGGCTTCGGTCCCGGGGGCGAGGGCTTCGTACGCTTCGCGCTGGTCGAGAACGAGCAGCGGATCGGTCAGGCGCTGCGGGGCATGCGCAAGGCGCTGACCAAGCTCGGCTAGCTAGCCCATCAGGCCGCGCAGGCAGAAGGCAACCGCGGCGTCCGCGACCTGGTCGACGGGTTCGTCGCGCTCGAGCAGGTACGCCTGGGCCAGGCGTTCGGTGACGCCGACGACGGCTTCCGCGAGCACGCCGGGATCCTGGTCCGCGATGCGTCCCTCGACGATGCCGTCCTTGATGTGGCGCACCGCGTCGGCGATCGCGACTTCACGGTTGTGACGCACCACGGGCGCGAAGCGTTCCTCGGTCGCGGCGAACTGGACGAGGTTGAACGAGCTTCGGTGCTCGTGGAACCACGCCATGGACGCGCGGATGCCGAGCTCGATCCGGCGGACCGGGTCGGGCTCGTCACCGATCGCGGCCTGCTGGCGTCGTCGCAGGTCCTGGTGCGCGCCGCGCAGGAGCTCGACGAACAGCTCTTCCTTGCTCGGGAAGTACCAGTAGAAGACGCCCTTGCCGACCTTCAGGCTCGCGACGATGTCGGCAACGGAGGTCGGGTGGTAGCCGCGCTCCGAGAAGAGCCGGGCTGCCTCGCGCAGGATCTGCAGTCGGCGATCACGACCACGCTGGGTCAGCTTCCGGGTCATCGCGTCACGCTACGGGCGCCTTGACCGACCGGTCAATCATCTTTCCGGTCGCGCTCCAGGGCTGCGGTTCAGCCAATGGTCAGTCCGGGTTCGCGTCCTGGACACGCGCTGGAGGGTCTACCGAAACCCCGGTCGTTCACGATGGAGGGGATCCTGGGAGGTGCCCCCATGGCCCAGCTGATGCATCGCATTCGGAACGCAGTCCGGTCGCTCGGCAACGAAGGTGCGGTCGCCAACGTCGGCGCGGCGATGGCCCGGACCGCGGCCCAGCACCAAGCCGTGGACCAGCTCGAGCTGCGCCTGGCGCTCGCCACCCCCGGACCCACGTCCCGCGTCGCGTAGCTCCCGAGCCGCGCCGGGCCCGGGGCGGTCATCCCCTCTGGGTCCGCCGCGCGGTTTAGTGTTGCGCAGCGCCGCCGCACGTCGGGGGCGCCGCGAGGGGGGAACGTGGCCTACTGGGTCCTCAAGGCGATCCTGACGCCGGTGCTGCACCTGGTCTACCGGGTGCGCGTCGAAGGCCGCGACCGGGTTCCCCGCAAGGGCCCGGTGATCCTGGCCGCGAACCATCGCTCGTTCCTCGACTCGATCTTCCTCCCGCTCGTGGTGGGCCGCCGCGTGACGTTCGTCGCGAAGGCCGAGTACTTCGACGACCCGAAGACCGCGTGGTTCTTTCGCGCCTTGGGTCAGATCCCGATCCGGCGCGAGGGTGGCAGCGCCGCCGAAGGCGCGCTCGAGGCGGCGACCGAGGTCCTCGAGCGGGGCGGGGTGTTCGCGATCTACCCGGAGGGGACGCGCACTCGCGACGGGTACCTCCACCGGGGGCACACCGGGGTGGCCCGGCTCGCGCTCGCGACGGGCGCGCCCATCGTCCCCGTCGGGCTCGTCGGCACGGACGAGTGCCAGCCGACGGACAAGAAGCTGCCCCGACTGTTCCGCACGTTGTGGATCCGGTTCGGCACACCGTTGCCGATCGCGCACTACGGGAAACGCGCGCAGGACCGGCTCGTCCTGCGCCAGGTCACCGACGAGCTGATGTACGAGATCCGCGAGCTGAGTGGCTACGAGTACGTGGACGTGTACGCCACCAAGAAGCGCGCGGAGGCCGATGCGCCGGAGATGGTGCCGGGCCCGGCCGTCCTCACCCGCATCGCCAGCTAGCCGCCGCGTGGGCGGTCAGGCAACGTGGTCGACCCAGTCGCGGGAGCGCTCGACCGCGCGGCGCCAGGTCGCGAGCCCGGCCTCGACCTGTTCCTCGGCCATCGAGGGCGTGAAGCTGGCCTCCTCGGTCCAGGCATCGGCCGCTTCCGCCGGCGTCTTCCAGACTCCGACGGC
>JADGON010000231.1 GCA_017882945.1 Acidimicrobiia bacterium
ACCGCCCCGGCGCGGTCTCGTTCTCGTACGGCGACCAGTGGCTGCGCTATCCCGAGGTGCTCTTCGAGCTGGCGCTCGTCGCCGGCGCGTTCCTCCTGTGGCGGGGGAGCGCGCGCTTCCGCCTGCCGTGGCGGCGTCGAGTCGCGGACGCACCGGGCACCCACGAGGGGGAGTCGTGAGCCCGACCACGTCACGCCGCACCCGGCTCTTGGTGATCGCCGTCGTCGTCGGGTCCCTGCTCGGCGCCGCGCTCGTCGATCGGGCCGGCTCGGGCGGCACGAGCAGCGCGGGCCAGCTTGTCGCGCTCGGACCACGCGTCCCCGCGGCGGATGCGGTCGAGACCGCGTGGTACTGCGCCGAGGGAACCTCGAATCCCGGAGGCCGCGCGGACGAGCGGGTCTACATCGCGAACGTCGATCGCCGCGCCGCCCACGCGCGGATCACCGTGATGCAGGGACCGGATCTCGCGCCGAAGGTGTTGAACATCGACGTCGGTGCCGGGACGATGGCCGGCGTCCATGTATCGGACATCCTCGCGATCGGGGAGCCCGGAGTGCTCGTCGAAGTGACGGGTGCGCGGGCGGTCGTGACGCATTCGGTGGCCGGCACGGGCGACGCCGGCTTGGGCCCGTGCGCGCGCGATGCGGCGCCGACGTGGCACTTCGCCGCGGGCACGACTGCGAAGGGGGCGCAGCTCTGGCTCGCATTGTTCAACCCCTTCGCCGACGACGCGATCGTGGACATCGACTTCCTCACCCAGGCGGGCCCGCTCGCGCCCGACGATCTGCAGGGCTTCGTCGTGCCCGCCCACAGCCGCGTCACCGTTCCGGTGCACGATCACGCGCCGCGCGACGACCTGGTGGCGACCGAGGTGAGCGCGCGGCGAGGGCACGTGATCGCGGAGCAGACGCAGGTGCTGGACGGAACCGACGGGCGCAAGGGTCTCGCCTTGTCGCTCGGAGCGCCCGAGCTCGCGACGAGTTGGCAATTCGCGAACGCATCAGTGGTCTCGGGCCGCACGCAGACGATGGTCGTGGCCAACCCGGGACCCGTCCCGACGAGCGCGACGATCCGGACCCGGCTCGATGGTGGCGCGCTCGAGCCCGAGACGGTGAGCATCCCGTCGCGCACCGCCGTCGGGATCGACCTGGGTCGTCGGGTTCCACCCGGCGTCGGGTTCTCGGTCGCAGTCGAAGCGCGAACGCCGATCGTGGCCGAGTCCCTCGTTGCCGTCCGTGCACCGCTCCCGAGCGCGCTGCGCGGCATCGCGACGGCGATCGGCTCGAATCGACCGGCGCGTCGATGGGTGGATGCGCCGGCGCGGGAGACGTCCACATCCCAGGACTCGATCGCGGTGTTGAACCCTGGTCGTACTGCGCTGACGTTCCGGCTCCGGGTGGTGCGCGCCGGTCAGGTCTCGACGCCGTCGGCCTTCGCCCGGGTGCGGCTGGCGGGAGGGAAGCGCACGGTGATCGACCTGGGCGTGCTCAAGGTTCCGACTGATGCCTTCGTGATCGTGGACGCGACCGGTCCGGTCGTGGTGGATCGTGAGTCCGCCGCGATGCCCGGCGTCACGGTCGCCGCCGTGGTCCCCGACTTCGAGCGATGATCCTGCGGGTCGGCATCGGCCTGGTGCTGGTCGTCGTCGCGGTGATCGTGGCGTTGCTGGCGGAGCGTCGCCGCAAGACGACGAACGCGCCGATCCGCGACACGTACCCCGTCCCGCGCCAGCTCCACCGGAGCGACTTCCCGCGGCCGGAGGCGCCGTGGCTCGTCGCGCTCTTCTCGTCGCGCACCTGTGACTCCTGTGCATCCATGCGAGACAAGGTGCTCGCGCTCGAATCGCCCGAGGTGGCAGCCTGCGACCTCGAGTTCTCCGAGGCGCGTGCGCTCCACGAGCGCTACGAGATCTCCGGCGTCCCGATGGTGGTGCTGGCCGACCACGAGGGTGTCGTGCGGCGATCGTTCGTCGGGCCGGTGACCGCGACGGACCTCTGGGCCGCGGTCGCCGCCGTCCGCGCCGACGCCCCTTAGATCGCCGGGAGCGGGTGCCCGTCCTCGTCGATGGGCATGCCCTCGTCGTCGACCGTCTCGATGCTGCCGTCGGCGAGCACCACCTTGCGGGGACCGCCGGCGCGATAGCCCATGGCGTCGTCGACCAGTCGCTCGACCTCGAGCCCATCGAGCGTCTCGTGCTCCAGCAGTGCCCGGGCGACAGCCTCCAGGCCCGGCCGGTACCGCGTGAGCAGCTCCAGCGTGCGCTCCTCCTGCGAACGCAGGATCCGCTCGACCTCCTCGTCGATCACGCGGGCGGTCTCGTCCGAGTAGTCACGCGTGTGCACGAGGTCCTCGCCGAGGAACACCGCACCCTGCGAACCCCACGCCATGGGACCGATGCGGTCCGACATGCCCCACTCACGGACCATCCGCCGCGCGATCTCGGTGCCGCGCACCAAGTCGTTCTGCGCGCCGGTGGACTGCGCCGTGAAGATGAGCTCTTCCGCGACGCGCCCTCCGAGCAGGACGCACAGCATGTCGTCGAGGAACTCCTTGTCGTGGGAGTACTTCTCCTCTTCGGGGAGCTGCTGGGTCATGCCGAGCGCCATTCCCGTGGGGAGGATGGTGACCTTGTGCACCGGGTCGGCGTGCTCGAGCACGTAGGCCGCCACCGCGTGTCCACCTTCGTGGAACGCGGTGTGCTCCTTCTCTTCCTCGTTCATCACGACGGTGGGTCGCTTGAGTCCCATGAGCACGCGATCACGCGCGTCCTCGAAGTCCTCACGGTGCACGGATGTCTCGCCCCGTCGAACCGCGAACAGCGCGGCCTCGTTCACGAGGTTCGCCAGGTCGGCCCCCGACATCCCCGGCGTGCCCCGGGCGACGACCGCGACGTTGACGTCGTCCGCGATCTTCTTGTCGCGGAAGTGCACCTTGAGGATGTCGATCCGCTCTTCCTGCGTGGGCAGCGGCACCATGATCTGGCGGTCGAACCGACCGGGACGCAGCAGCGCGGAGTCCAGGATGTCGGGCCGGTTGGTGGCCGCGATCATCACGATGCCGACGCTGGTCTCGAAGCCGTCCATCTCGGCGAGCATCTGGTTGAGCGTCTGCTCACGCTCGTCGTGGCCGCCGCCGAGACCCGCGCCGCGCTTGCGGCCGATGGAGTCGATCTCGTCGACGAAGATGATCGCGGGCGCCTGCTTGCGGGCCGTCGCGAAGAGGTCGCGCACGCGTGCTGCGCCGACACCGACGAACATCTCCATGAAGTCCGAGCCGGTGATCGCGACGAACGGCACGCCGGCCTCACCTGCGACTGCGCGTGCGAGCAGCGTCTTGCCGGTGCCCGGCGGGCCGACGAGGAGCACGCCGCGCGGGATCCGCGCGCCGATCTCCTTGAACTTGCCCGGGTTCTTCAGGAAGTCGACGACCTCGGTGATCTCCTGCTTCACCGGCGCGTACCCCGCGACGTCCGAGAACGTCGTCTTGGGCTTCTCCGCGTCGTAGACCTTGGCCCGGCTGCGGCCGATGTTCATCACCGCGCCCATCTGGCCCTGCGCGCGTCGGTTCATCCAGACGAAGAAGCCGATGATCAGCACGAGCGGGAGCACCCAGAGCAGGATCCCGAGGAGCGGGTTCGAGCTCTCACGGACGTACTTCACGTTGACGCCCTGCGCGGCCAGGCTCTTGAGCTGCAGGGGCTGGAGGTCGTTGTTCGGCCCGGAGCTGGTGAACGACTTCTTCCCGGCCTGGGCCGTCTTGAAGTCGCCGGTGATGTGCCCGTTCGACGGGTCGTAGGTGACGCTGCTGACCTCACCCTTGCTGACGGCCTTGCTGAACTGGCTGTAGGTAAGGTCCGCCTTCGCCGGGCTGTTGGTGCGCACCGTCGTGAAGAGGAAGATCGCGACGACGACGCCCAGCATCACCAGCGGGAGCCAGCGAGGCCAGGGGCGGGAGGTCGGCGTGGGGGTCCCGGGCTGCTTGGGGGGACCGGGCGGTCGATCGGGCGGGCGACTGCTCACTAGGGCGTCGGGCTCCTCGTTCAAGACGGGCTCGACCCCGTCGGGGCACCATCGTAGGGCCGGCATCCGGCGTTGATGGTCTCGGGTACGACAACGACCGCCGGTACCCGCTGATTCCCCGTATCGGCCGTTAGCCTCCCCGGAGTGAGCGCGGCGCCGAGTCCAACCCGTCGAGCACTGCGTTGGGGCCTCGGCGACGTGGTGTGGGTCTGGATCGCCGGGCTGCTCGCCGGCGCCGTCGCGGGGTCGATTGCGGCAGCCATCCGCGGTCGGGGCACCGGCGTCCACCTGGACGGCATCGATCTCGCAGTGGGCCTGATCGCGCAGAACGGGGCGATTCTGGTGGCGCTCGCCCTGGTGAGCCGGGCCAAGGGTGTCGGGACCCTGCGCCGGGACTTCGGCCTGGTCGTTCGCCCTGCGGATTGGCCGTGGTTCGCGACCGGGGTCGTGCTGCAGGTCATCTCGATCGGGTTGATCAAGGTGCTCGATCGGGTGGCGTCCGGCTTGCCGGAGCAGCAGGCCGCCGACACCGTCAAGCACAGCCAGGGACCCGAGATCATCCTGGTGGTCCTCGGGGTGGCGTTCTTCGCTCCCCTCGTCGAGGAGCTGCTGTTCCGGGGTCTCCTGCTCCGGGCCCTGCTGCGCAAGACCACTCCGGTGGCTGCGGTGCTGATCTCGTCGGTCGTCTTCGCCGGGCTGCACCTCCTGGACCCGAGCACGGCCACGCTGATGGCGCCGCTCCTGCTCCTCGCAGTGATCTCGGCCATTCGGGCGGTTCGTACCGGCAACCTCTCGCAGTCGATCCTGCTGCACGTCGGGTTCAACCTGCTCTCCGCGATCCTGCTGCTGACGTCCTGACCAGGGAGAACAGGCGTCTCATCCCTCGGATCATCCCTCGTCATCCCTCGATCATCCTCCAGAAAATTCGGGCGAATCGTCGACACCTGGAGTACGGAACAACCTTCAGCGGAGGAGCGGATCGATGCAGTGCAGCCGGTGTGCGAACGGCGGGATCGTCGAGATCAAGATGAAGATCGCCGGTGAGGACGTCATGTTCCGCCAGTGCGGTCGCTGCGAGGCGAAGACGTGGCTGTCGATCGACGGTCCGCTCTCCCTGACCCGAGTCCTCGAGATGGCCCGGGTGGCGCGCTAGCGCTTCACGCTCTCCGGAGGGCGATCGCCCCGACGCGGAGCAGTCGGGCGCCCTCCGGTGGTTTCACCGGGGAGCGCGCGTACGACGCATCGAGCGACGCGAAGTGTGGGGCTGCGGCTGCCATGCTGAGGGGATGTCGGTGAGCGAGCTCCCACCGGAGGCGCTCACGCCCCGTCTCGAGCCGCCGCCGGAGGTTCCCGCCCCGCCCGACGCGGTGCTCCCGCCCGACGACCCAGATCTCCGGTCGGCGTGGCGCGGGTTGGCGATCGTGGTCGTCGTCACGTGCTGCGTGGTCGTGTTCTGGCAGCTCAACCCGAGTCTCCTGCTGCGCGACACGACCGCGAACGGCGGCGACATGGGCGCGCACGTCTGGTTCCCCGCCTACCTGCGTGACCACCTCCTGCCGTCGTGGCGGATCGCGGGCTGGTCGAACGACTGGTTCGCCGGTTTTCCCGCCGGGCAGTTCTACTTCCCGCTGCCCGCGCTGCTCGTGGTGCTCCTCGACTTCTTCCTGCCGTACAACGTCGCGTTCAAGCTCGTCACCGCCCTCGGCCCGGTGCTCCTGCCACTGAGCGCGTACGGCCTGGCCCGTGGATTGAAGGTTCGCCGCCCCGGCCCCGAGCTCTTCGCGGTGGCGGCGACGCTGTTCCTGTTCTTCAAGGGGATCGGTGGCGCAGAAGGAAGCCACGACGCGACGATCACGTTCAACCAGCGCATCATGGGCGGGCCCATCGTCAGCGGCCTGGCGGGGGAGTACTCCTTCACTCTGGCCCTCGCGCTCGGCCTCGGCTTCCTCGGAGCGTTGGCGTACGCGCTGCGCGAACGCCGGCGCCTCTGGCTTCCCGCGGTGCTGCTCGCGGCGACGATCTTGTGCCACATCGTCGTCGCCATCTTCGTGGTGATCGGCGCGGTCGTGGTGTGGCTCTTCCACCGCCCGATCCGGAGCTTCACCCGCGCCGGGGCGATCGGGGCGGTCGCTGCGCTGCTCACGGCGTTCTGGTCGGTTCCGCTGCTCGCCACGTTCGGGTACACGGCGAACATGCGCTACGAGAAGCTCACCTGGTACCTCGACTACCTCTTTCCCACCCAGCTCTGGTGGGTCTACGCGCTGGCGCTCGCCGGCGCGGTGATCGGGATGGTGCGGCGCGACCGGGCGGTGCTCACGCTCCTGACCCTCACGCTCGCCTTTGCCGCGGTCTTCCGGTTGTGGCCCGAGCTCCACGCCTGGAACCTGCGCTTCCTGCCGTTCTGGTACATCGGGCTCTACCTGCTCGCGGCCGTCGGAGTCACCGAGATCGTGCGGGGGATCGCGCAGCAGGCGGGGCTGGTCTGGTTGGGCCCGCCTCCCGCCCTGGGCGAGGACTGGTCCTTCGACCCCGTGGTGGACGCGCGCCGCTTCCGGCTGGTGAAGAGCGTGTTCGCGATCACCCTGGTGGTGCTGCTCACCACGGGTGGTCTCATCTACGCCCACGTGGATCGCGGGTTTCTCGACTTCTGGGCTGAGTGGAACTACTCCGGGTACCAGGACACCTCCGCGTCGAGCGACAAGCCGAAGCCCTACGCCGAGTACCACGACCTGATGACCACGATGGGCAAGCTCCCCCCGGGGCGCGCCATGTGGGAAGGCGGCCAGGCGATCGACACCTACGGCACCTCGCTCGCACTGATGCTGCTGCCGTACTGGACCCATGGCCGCATCACGTCCATGGAGGGCCTGTACTACGAGTCGGCGGCGACCACGCCGTTCCACTTCATGGCCGTCGCGCCCCTGTCGGGTCCCGGCAACGCGTCGAACCCCGTGCGCGGGCTCGACTACCGCACGATCGTGGACTTCGACCTCGGCGTCCGCTACCTGCAGCTCCTCGGTGTCCGCTACTACATGGCGTACTCACCGGAAGCGAAGGCGCGCGCCGACGAGAACGCCAACCTGCACCTGGTGGCGCGGGTGCGGGACCGCGACGGGGTGGCGCCGCTCGGGTGGAGCATCTACGAGGTCCGCAACCAGGCGACCGTTGCGCCGCTGCGATTCGAGCCGGTGGTGGTGACCCCGCACGCGGGGACCCAGTCCCAATGCTTCGGGCGCCCGATCCCTCAGGGCCAGCACGACCCGGAGCTGGGGCCGTGGGAGTGCACGGCGGCCCGATGGTGGGACGACCCGACCGCCCTCGACCGCCCGCTCGCGGCCGGCGGACCGCCAAGCTGGGAACGGGTGCCCGCATCCCATGCGAACACCGCACCGCGCCGCCGCCTCCCTGCGGTCAAGGTCTCCAACGTCCACGAGACCGACAATTCCGTCTCGTTCAACGTGTCCCGCACGGGCGTTCCGGTGGTGGTGCGCACTTCCTACTTCCCGAACTGGGAGGCGAGCGGGGCAGACGGCCCGTGGCGCCTCACCCCGAACTTCATGGTCGTGGTGCCGACCTCGCGCTCGGTCACCTTGCACTACGCGCGATCGGCGCCCGAGATCATCGGGATCGGCCTCTCGGTCGTGGGCGTGGCGGGCCTCGTCGGCCTGGTCGTCTGGCGGCCCCGGGACCCCGAGACGGAGGGTCGGCCGCACGACTCCGAGGACACCCCGGGAGGCGGCACGCCCGGCGACGGCGGCCCGGAGCCTGAACAACCCACCGAGAACGAGCAGGTCCCGGAGCTAGCATGATCGTCCCGCCTTCCCCGGCGGTGAGGATCTTGAGGCCCCCACACCGTGGCCGACGCGCTCGAAACCATCTTCAAGGCGTACGACGTGCGCGGGATCTATCCCGACGAGATCGATGAGTCCGTCGCGAAGAAGATCGGCAA
>JADGON010000232.1 GCA_017882945.1 Acidimicrobiia bacterium
TCGGCACCCGGGCCGCGACACCGCACGGCCGGGCCGACGCTCGCGAGCTCGGCGCCGCGCTCGCCCGGGCCGGTGTGGTCGTGGTGAGCGGCCTCGCGATCGGCATCGACGGCGAGGCCCACGCGGGTGCGCTCGACGCCGGCGGCACTGCGATCGGCGTCGTGGCCACCGGTCTCGATGTCGTATACCCGCGCCGCCACGGCGCGTTGCACCAACGCGTGCGGGCCCAGGGGCTGCTCGTGAGCGAGCAGCCGTTCGGCATCGGCCCCCACCCCGCCCGATTCCCGGTGCGCAACCGCATCATCGCTGCGCTCGCCGACGTGACCATCGTCGTCGAGGCCACCCAGCGCGGTGGCGCGCGCATCACCGCTCGCCACGCGCTGGACTACGGACGGTCGGTGCTGGCGGTACCCGGGTCGCGGCGCAACCCGTCGGCGCGCGGCTGCAACGAGCTGCTGGCCGAAGGAGCGCAGCCGTTGCTCGACCCGGCCGACATCGCGGTCGCACTCGACCTCAGCCCGGGCAGCCGGCGACACCCGGCCCGCGGTCGGGAGTCGCTCGAAGGGATGACCGCCGAGGAGCGATCGGTCTTTCGAGCCCTCGGCGGCGAATCCGCGACCGCGGACGAGCTGGTCGGGCGCACCGGCCTCGGACCGGGAGCCGTCGCAGTCGCCGTCTCGGGCCTGGTCCGGGCGGGCCGGGCCACCCGCGCCCACGGACTCGTGTGGCCGATGTGAGCCGTGGGCGCGGCGGCTGGCGCGCTACGGGCCCGCCTCTGATGCGTCGGCGGCCTGCATCACCTTCCGCAACCGTGAGAGGCCGGAGCGGATCCGGCTCTTCACCGTCCCTTCGGGCGCCCCGAGCATCTCGGCGACCTCGCGGTACGAGTGACCTTGGAAGTACGCCAGCTCCACTGCCTCGCGCTCGTTCTCGGGCAGCGCGGCGAGCGCGTCGCGCACCTGAGCTGCGGTGGTCCGCGCCATGACGTCGCGCTCGAGGTCGTACGCCGGCTCGGCCTGCATCTGCGAGTCGCGCTCCTCGCGACGGCGCCGCGCCGCCTCGGAGCGCACCAGGTCGAGCGCCCGGCCGTGGGTGTGCGCGAGGAGGTACGAACGCAGCGAACCGCGGCTGGGCTCATAGCGGTCGGCTTGGTGCCAGAGGCGGATGAAGACCTCCTGCACCACTTCCTCGGCGAGTGCCGGCTCGCGTGCGAGTCGACGCGCCAGCGCCCGGCTGGCGGGGGCGTGTCGCTTGTAGGCCTCCGCCAATGCTGCTTCGTCGGAGCGCACGATCGCCTCGACCAGCTTGGCGTCCGAGACGTCCCCGAGCGTGTCGATGTCGAGAGTGTCGCGCCTCTAGGACCGCCGAGGTGGGCGGGGCAGAAACGGGCTCGTGTGCGCCACGTAGTCGGCGTAGCCAGGCCGCCGCTTGGCCATGGACCGCTCGAGCATCGGCACCCCGGACACCCGCCGAAGCAAGATCGTCATCACGAGCGCGCCGACCAGGCCGATCGCGCCGAGGCCGCTCTCGGCCGCCACGAGCGCGATTCCCCACCACACGCACGCGTCACCGAAGTAGTTCGGATGGCGTGTGTACCGCCACAGGCCGCGGTCCATCACCTGGCCCGCGCTCGACGGGTCCGCCGTGAAGGTCGCGAGTTGCACGTCGCCAACCGTCTCGAATGCGAACCCGACGATCCAGACGAGCAGGCCGATCGCCGCGAGCACTCCGAGCCCCGGCGAGTCGGGCACCTGACCGAGCTGCACGGGGAGCGAGACGATCCACATCAGAAGACCTTGCAGCGCGAAGACCGTGACAAGGCTGATGATCGGAAAGCGCGGGCCGTAGTGCTTCCGCATCGCCCGGTACCGGTAGTCCTCCGGCTCACCGTGCTTTCGCCACGCGAGATGGGCACTGAGTCGCAGCCCCCAGATCGTGACCATCGCGACGAGCAGCCACTGGCGCGCGGCGTTCCCCTCCGCGATCGAATGCACCACCCAGGCGACGACGACGAACCCGAGCGGCCACACCGGATCCACGATCGACGCGTCGCGCAACGCCAGGCTGACCAACCACGTCACCAGCATCACCACCCCGATCGAGCCGGCCGCGGCCAGCATGACCTGACCGGTCACTGCGCACCGCGCCGGATTGATGCACCGCCTCGATCCATGCACCCATCTTCGATCACCGGTCGTCGTTGGGGCCACGCCGCGTGCTCGGATCCGTGCGACGTGGCCGGTCGCGTCATCCACGGTCGGCCCCGGCTCCGTAGAGGGCGGTCCGGCCGTGAGCGGGAAGCCCGATGCGTAGGCTCTCGACGCGGTCGCAGGTGAGGGGACGCTCGGACATGGATTACACGGTGGAACCATCCGGCGCTTCCGGCGTGCGCACGGCCCTGCTTGCCGCCCTCATCGACGGCGACCTCGGGATGGCCTACGACCTCTCGACCGGTCTGCTCGAGGAAGGCGTGCCCTTCGAGGTGCTCGTCACCGACGTGATCGCGCCGGTGCAAACCGAGATCGGGCGGCGCTGGGCCGACGGCGACCTCACGATCGCCGACGAGCACGCGTCAACCGCCGCCACCGAGAGCCTGGTCGCGCTGCTGACCGGCACGCTCGCAATCCCGGACGGCCCCACCGTGGTGATCGCGTGCCCCGAGAACGACACGCACTCCCTGCCCGGCCGGGTCGTCGCAGCCACACTCGCAGTGCGCGGGTTCCGGGCGATGTTCCTCGGCGCGTCGCTCCCGGCCGAGGACCTGGGCGAGTACCTCGAGCACCAACAGCCGATGGCGCTCGCGCTCAGCATCTCGATGGGATCCGCCCTCTTCCGGGCGACGCACTCGATCGCGATCGCGCACGCGCACGGCGTTCCGGTCGTGGTCGGCGGCCAGGCCATCGGTCACGACGCGGCTCGCACCCGTGCGCTCGGCGCGGAAGCATTCGCCGTCGATGCAACTGCGGCCGCCGAGCTCCTCGATCGGTGGATCGTGCTGCCCCCGGACCCGCTCACGCCGGATGCACGAATCCACCCCGAGTGCACCACGATCGAGAGCGTCGGCCCCCACCTGGTCGCCACCGCGCTCACCGGGCTCTCCACGCCCGCGGCCTCCCCGATCCGCTGGGCCGACGAGCTGACGCGCGTGCTGCACGTGGTCCAGGGTGCTCTGACCCTCGGCGACTCCGAGCTCCTCACCGAGCACGTCGGTGCGTTGCGATCCGCAGATCGCGCCCACGGCCTCGACCCGGTGCTGGTCGACGCGTCGATCGCCGGCCTCGCGACGGCGATGGACGAGCGCCTGGTCGCGGCCCGGGCCCTGTTGGTGGGACTCGCCGCTTGACGGGCCGCCGGGCGCGGAACCCGCTGCCACACCAGGGCTTTTTGTGCCCATTCGGCAGGAAGTCAAGTATTTCGCCGGCCCGGCCGAAACATGACCCGTGAATCTGCACCGGTGCCCTTACGACGGAACTTCGATCGAGGCCGAGGCCTACTCGGGCGGCTCGTTCCTCTTGTCCTGCACGGCGTGCGGCGCAGCGTGGGAAGCCCACAACTCGCTGGTGCTGCGCGTCACCGCACCGGACTGGGATGCGGTTCGCCAGGCGAAGGCCGAAGGGCCGGTCGCCTCGGAGCTCGCCCCGCCCGCCTGACCGCCTGACGGCCGGTGCTGCTCAGCGGCCGGTGAAGCGTGGCGGCCGCTTCTGAACGAACGCGGCGACGGCTTCGGCGGTGTCCTCGGACTGGAAGTTCATCACCTGCGCGACGTCCTCGAACTCGAGTGCGTCGGCCATCGACACGGAAAGACTCTGGTGCAACAGTCGCTTGCTGATCGAGAGCTGCACCGGAGGCAGCGCGGCCAGGCGACGCGCGAGCCCGTGCGCGGCCTCCGTCAGCTCCGCGTGGGCGACGACGCGGTTCACCAGACCGATGCGCTCGGCTTCGGCCGCGTCGATGATGTCCCCGAGGAACACCAGCTCCTTGGCCCGGTGGAGCCCGATCAGGCGCGGCAGGAGCCACGATCCGCCGAAGTCGATGCTCAGGCCGCGCTGCGAGAAGATCTCGGTGAAGCGCGCCCGATCCGAGGCCAGGACCAGGTCACAGCCGAGCGCGAGGTTGCAACCGGCACCGGCGGCGACGCCGTTGACCGCGGCGATCGTCGGGATCGACAGCTCGTGGAGCCGCAGCGCCGCCCGACCGACGAGCCGCATCGATCGCAACGCGCCGCCCACACCGCCCTGCAGGTTCTCGGCGTTGTCGGCATCGGTCAGGTCCGCGCCCGAGCAGAAGCCGTCGCCCGCGCCGGTGATCACGAGCACCCGGGCGTCGGTCGAGTCCTCGATCTCGTCGAAGACCTCGATCAGCTCCCGCCACATCCGCCCGTTGATCGCATTCTTCTTCTCGGGCCGGTGCAGGGTGACCGTCACGATGCCGGCATCGCGGTCGACGAGCAGGGTTTCCACGGTCACTCCCACGTTCCGAGCGGCATCAAGGCGCCGCTACGGTAGCCGTGTGGGTTTCAACCCGTTCCGGGAGCAGGTCAAGCACCGCAGTGACATCTTCCTCGTCGCGGCCGCGCTCGTGGTCGTGGTCGCGCTCGTCCTCTGGGCCCTGTTCGGATGAGTGACGAGCGGAAGCGATGAGCCCGAACCGGTTGGATCCGGACGGGCCGGTCGAGGTGCGTCACGTGCAGCCGTACCAAGCGGTGAAGCTGTACCGGTGTCCGGGCTGTGACCACGAGATCGCCGTGGGTCTCGGCCACGAAGTCGTGGTCCCGACGCTCTCGCCGGAGCTGCGCCGGCACTGGCACACCGGATGCTGGTTCCGCGATCAGAAGCGCCGCGGCACCGGACCGTCGCGCTAGAACGCGCCTTGGAGCACGTCGATCACCGGCGCAGCCCCGCGTTCGACCATCACCGACGCAACATCGAAGCGCAGGTCGCGGCCACCCAGGCCACTCTCCCCCAGCCAGCGCGCCGCCAGCGCCCGGATGCGCTGCTGCTTGACGCGTGTGATCGCCTCGACCGGAGCACCGAAGCGATTGCTCGACCGGGTCTTCACCTCGCAGAACACCACCCAGCGTCCCCGCCCCACGATCAGGTCGAGCTCACCCTCGCGGCGGCGCCAGTTCCGGTCGAGGATCTCGTAGCCGGCCTGCTCGTACCAGTCCGCGACGAGGGCTTCGCCCCGCTGACCGAGGACCCGGCGTGGGTTCGGCGCCGGGGGTTCGCGCGGCGGAGTCACAGCTCCTTGCCGGCGAGCTCCTCGATGTTGACGTCCTTGAAGGTCACCACACGGACGTTGGCCACGAAGCGCGCCGGCCGGTACATGTCCCAGACCCACGCATCCTGGAGCTCGAGCTCGAAGTAGACCCGGCCCTGCTCGTTGCGGACCTCCATCTTCACCCCGTTGGTGAGATAGAAGCGTCGTTCCGTCTCCACGACGTACGCGAACATCGGCAGGACGTCGCGGTACTCCTTGTACAGCTGAAGCTCGATCTCGGTCTCGTATCGCTCGAGATCTTCAGCGCTCACCCGTGACCCTCCGTCGGCTCCGACTCGTTTCCAGTCTAGGCCCGGTGGGGATGTGTCAGACCCGCTTCTCTTTGATCTTCGCGGCCTTTCCGATGCGGTCGCGCTGGTAGTAGAGCTTGGCCCGACGTACGTCACCGACGGTCTGGCGCTCGATCTTGGCGATGATCGGCGAATGGACGGGGAACGTCCGCTCGACCCCGACCCCGAAGCTCACCTTGCGCACCGTGAACGTCTCCCGCAGCCCCGCGCCCTGGCGCCGGATGACCGCGCCCTGGAACACCTGCACCCGCTCCCGGTTGCCTTCCACCACCCGCACGTGCACCTTCACGGTGTCGCCCGGCGAGAAGGCCGGGATGTCGTCACGAAGTGATGCGCGGTCGACCAGATCGGTGGGGTTCATGGCGCGGGAGGTCCTCGGATCAGCCTGATACGGGCGCAGATCGGAACCGACCTGCGGAGTTGCGGCCCTTGATGTTATCGAGCCGGGGGCTCCGGCGGGAACTCGTCGAGCAGCGCCTGATCCTCGGGCCGGAGCCGCGTGCCCCCGTCCAGCAGGTCCGGGCGGCGCTCGAGCGTGCGCCGCAGCGCCGACGCCCGCCGCCACCGGGCCACCCGCTCGTGATCGCCGGAACGCAGGACCTCGGGCACGGTCCAGCCCCGGAACTCCGCCGGTCTCGTGTACTGGGGATACTCGAGCAGCCCGGTTGTGAACGACTCCTCGGTCACCGAGTCCTCGTTGCCCAGGACCCCGGGGACGAGCCGGCTGACGGCTTCGATCACGACGAGCGCAGCCGCTTCCCCGCCCGCGAGCACGAAGTCACCGACGCTCACCTCGCCGTCGCAGAGGTGATCGGCGACGCGCTGGTCGACGCCCTCGTAGCGCCCGCAGATCAGCGAGAAGCCCGGACTACCGGCGAGGTCGTGCGCCATCGCCTGGTCGAAGGTCCGGCCACTCGCCGAGA
>JADGON010000001.1 GCA_017882945.1 Acidimicrobiia bacterium
CATCGAGTCTTCTCCACGACCGGCACGCCAAGATCCACGGTGTCTGTCAGAATCGGCTGCCCGTCCACCCATGGAGCCCGAATGACCGACCCGGCGACCCGGATCGTCGACACGCCCGAGTGGCGCGCGCTGAAGGCGCACTTCGAGGCCATCCGCGACCTCCACCTCCGGATGCTCTTCGCCGAACAGCCGAACCGGGGCGAGACGATGAACCTCGAGGTCTGCGACCTCTACTTCGACTACTCGAAGAACCGCTTGACCCCGGAGACGATCGACCTGCTCGTTGCGCTCGCCCGCCGGGCCGGCGTCGAGCAGCTGCGCGACGCGATGTTCGCGGGTGAGAAGATCAACGTCACCGAGCAGCGAGCCGTCCTGCACGTCGCACTGCGCTCGGAGACCAACGACGAGATCCTGGTCGACGGGGTCAACGTCGTCCCCGAGGTCCACGTCGTCCTCAACAAGATGTCGGTCTTCTGCAACCGCGTGCGCTCCGGTGCGTGGACCGGGTACACCGGCAAGCGGATCCGCAACGTCGTCAACGTGGGCATCGGCGGCAGCGATCTCGGTCCGCGCATGGCGACAACGGCGCTTGCCGACTTCAGCGACCGTTCGATGACCTTTCGCTTCGTCTCGAACGTCGACGGCACCGACTTCTTCGAGGCCACCCGCGATCTCGATCCCGAAGAGACGTTGTTCATCATCGCCTCGAAGACGTTCACCACGCTCGAGACGATGACCAACGCCCGCACCGCGCGCGACTGGGCGCTGGCGAAGCTCGGGGACGAAGCCGCGGTGGCCAAGCACTTCGTCGCGGTCTCGACGAACGCCGCCGAGGTGGCGAAGTTCGGGATCGACACGGCGAACATGTTCGGATTCTGGGACTGGGTCGGTGGCCGCTACTCCTACGACTCCGCGATCGGGCTCTCGCTGATGGTCGCGATCGGGCCGGACGCGTTCCGGGACATGCTCGCCGGGTTCCACGCAATGGACGAGCACTTCAAGACCGCGCCCATCGAGGCGAACCTCCCGATGATCCTCGGCCTCATCGGCATCTGGTACAACAACTTCTTCGGCGCCGAGACGCTGGCGGTGCTGCCGTACAGCCAGTACCTCGCGCACCTCCCCGCGTACTTCCAGCAGCTCGAGATGGAGAGCAACGGGAAGTCGGTGGATCGCGAAGGCAACCGGGTCGAGTGGCAGACCGGAGCGATCGTCTGGGGCCAGCCGGGCACGAACGGCCAGCACGCGTACTACCAGCTCATCCACCAGGGCACGAAGCTCATCCCGTGTGACTTCATCGGCTTCGCGCAGCCGAATGAGGTCGTCGGGGATCACCAGGACCTGCTGACCGCGAACCTGCTCGCGCAGCCCGAGGCGCTGGCGTTCGGCAAGACGCGAGAAGAGGTCGAGGCCGAGGGAGTGCCGGCGCACCAGGTCGCGGCCCGCGTCTTCGAGGGCAATCACCCGACGAACACGATCATGGCGACGAAGCTGACCCCGAACGTTCTGGGCCAGCTGATCGCGCTCTACGAGCACAAGGTCTTCACCCAGGGTGCGGTCTGGAACATCAATTCCTTCGACCAGTGGGGCGTCGAGCTCGGCAAGAAGCTCGCCCAGAACATCGTGCCGGAGCTCAGTGCCGTCGATGAGTCGCTGCCCGCGCACGACTCGTCGACCAACACCCTGATCCGTCGCTACCGGCGGTTGCGCTCGTCCTGACCGCACCACCGAAAAGGAGCACGACAATGCAGCTCGGCATGGTGGGACTCGGCCGAATGGGCGCGAACCTCGTCCGTCGGCTCATGCGCGACGGCCACGAATGCGTCGTCTACGACGTCAACGCGGATGCCGTCAAGGAGCTCGAAGGTGAAGGGGCGATCGGCGCGACCACACTCGACGAGTTCGTGGCCAAGCTCACCAAGCCGCGTGCCGCGTGGGTGATGGTGCCGGCCGCGTTCACCGGCGAGTCGGTGATGGAGCTCGCGAAGAAGATGGAGCCCGGTGACATCGTCATCGACGGCGGGAACTCCTACTACCGCGATGACATCGACCGGGCCAAGGCGCTCGCGCAGATGAGCATCCACTACGTGGACTGCGGCACGAGCGGCGGCGTCTTCGGGCTGGACCGGGGGTTCTGCCTGATGATCGGCGGCGAGGACGACGTCGTCACGCACCTCGACCCGATCTTCAAGACGATCGCGCCCGGAGTGGACACGGCGCCGCGCACGCCGGGTCTCACCGGCGAGCCGTCGACGGCCGAGAACGGGTACCTCCATTGCGGCCCGAACGGAGCCGGCCACTTCGTGAAGATGGTTCACAACGGCATCGAGTACGGGATGATGGCCGCGTACGCCGAGGGTCTGAACGTGCTCAAGAACGCGAACGCGGGCAAGCAGCAACGCGATCAGGATGCCGAGACCACGCCACTGCGCAACCCCGAGTACTACCAATACGACCTGGACCTCCCCGCGGTGACCGAGGTCTGGCGGCGAGGGAGCGTGGTCGCGTCTTGGCTGCTCGACCTCGCGGCGCACGCGTTCTCCCAGTCGCCGCACCTCGACGACTTCGCCGGTCGGGTCTCGGACTCGGGCGAGGGACGGTGGACGGTGCTCGCCGCGGTCGACGAAGGGGTGCCGACCCATGTGCTGAGCGCGGCGCTGTTCGACCGCTTCGAGTCGCGGGGTTCATCGGACTTCGCCGACAAGATCCTGTCCGCGATGCGCAAGGAATTCGGCGGCCACGACGAGAAGGCGGGCTGACATGGGTCAGGCAGATCACGCGGACACGTTGTGCTGGTTCGGTTGCTCCGGCGACCTCGGCCACAAGATGACGTTCCCCGCGCTGTACTCGATGGCCAAGCGTGGCCATCTGCGCGTTCCGGTCGTCGGTATCGCGTACTCGCATTGGACCTTGGACGATCTCAAGGACCGCGCCCGTGACAGCATCGAGAAGTACGGCGGCGGGGTCACCGACGCCAAGGCGTGGGACCACCTGATGAAGTCCCTGCACTACGTGGACGGGGACTACTCCGATCCCACGACCTTCGAGGAGCTGCGGGTGCAGCTGGACAAGGTCGGGGCCAGGGCGCCGGCCCACTACCTCGCGATCCCGCCGAGCCTCTTCGGTACCGTGATCGAGTCGCTCGGAAAGTCGGGCGCGGCCGAGAACGCGCGCGTGATCGTGGAGAAGCCGTTCGGGCGCGATCTCGCCAGCGCGCTCGAGCTGAACCAGATCATCCACACGGTGTTCCCCGAAACCTCGGTCTACCGGATCGACCACTTCCTCGGGAAGGAGGAGGTGCAGAACATCCTCTACTTCCGCTTCGCCAACTCGTTCCTCGAGCCCATCTGGAACCGCAACTACATCTCCAGCGTGCAGATCACGATGGCCGAGGACTTCGGGGTGCAGGGCCGCGGGGCGTTCTTCGAGGAGGTCGGCTGCCTCCGGGACGTGATCCAGAACCACCTCTTCCAGGTTGTCGCGCTCCTCGCGATGGAGCCGCCACAGGGGATGGGCGACAAGGCGTTGCGGGACGCGAAGGAGCGCGTCTTCGCCGCGGTCGACCGGCTCGAGCCGTCCGACGTCGTGCGCGGCCAGTTCGAGGGATACCGCAACGAGCCGGGAGTCGCCCCGGACTCGGATGTCGAGACGTTAGCCGCCCTGCGCCTGCACATCGACTCGTGGCGGTGGGCCGGGGTTCCGTGGTTCGTGCGGGCCGGCAAGGAGCTGCCCGAGCACGTGACCGAGGTGCTCGTCGAGCTCAAGCCGCCGCCGCAGAAGGTGTTCGAGGACTCCGAGCCCGAAGTCGGCCGGTGCAA